>JABEVJ010000331.1 GCA_013043985.1 Legionellales bacterium
CTCTTTCTACTGGATTGCTTCGTCGCTGCGCTTCCTCGCAATGACGAGCACTTTTCGATATTTGTTGCTAATTTCATATTAGCGCATTTTTAAACCACAATACGTGACAGCGCCTATATAATGATTTGTTTATCCAAAACAGGCTCTTAATTATTCATTGGCAAACTATGTGACGCCAATGGTTGGTTTGATTGATAAGTGGCGTCAATCGTGATCTTTAGATTCGCGGCCAGTACTTTTTTTCGCCATACCTGTTCATAAAAGAAGGGGTTGCAAATGTCAATGACTTGTTTGTTCAATGCTTCACCAAAGAGACAAAGCGCAGATTGTGGATCGCCGTGTTCAGAAATAAATTGCTGAAGATTAATTTTGAGTTCTAATAGTGGCATTGATACAACAGGCGCTGTAGTCAAGCCGCGTAAGGTAATTTCTGCATAAGGTATCAAAATTTGCAAATCCAGAGTTGTTAATATTTGAACTATCAATTCATGAGGTCGTATGTGACCTATAATTTCCAAAGCAAAATGTTTGGTTTCAAACAAAATCAAGGTCAATGGTACGGTGCGGATTGCAGTAACTTTACTGCACTGATATTTAATTGGGGCTTTGGCACACGTTTCAGCTCAGATGTACAGGTGCAAGGTGGACAAGCAATGGGCGCCCGAGACTTTCCGAACCAACCTGGTTTTACCGATGAAGGCGTAACGGATGGCAGTTTTGGGCCTAAGGGAAAACCCGCAGGAAATATGGTGTGTGCAGATGGAACAACGGCAGCTTTCCCAACCGTATCGACAGGCTGTGATGGCCATGGCGGATTTATAAGTGTCTTTAATTCTAATGGAGTTTATCGGCCTAATCGAGTTACTGATGCAATGTTAGATAAGTTGCAGCCTGGTGATCTCATCTATCTTGCAACTGATCCTGGATACAGCGCAGAAATAATGCATGTTGTTATGTGGACTGGACAAAAAGTTGGCGGCGGTGTTATCGACTCCAGTCAGCTTGCGCCTAATCAATTCTGTTCACAACGTGACTGGTATTATCCAACCAATAAAGGTAAATGGATAATTGTAGATAGTACATATCAAGGTGCTGATTACCGAATTTTCAGTGATTGTTTTTATCGGGCAAGCATTTGGGGAGTAAGACGAGTGCTTAATACCAGCACCAGCACTGGCAATAATGCGAATCTGGTCACTGCATCCAGCCTTCGTGCTAACCTGAGTACCGCTCCTAACATGGGTACGACGACGAGTACGGGCACTGCTACCTCTCCTGGCGCTGCTACAGTTACTGTAGCTGGCATGGGGAGTGTGCCTGACTAACTCATATTGTTGGAAAAGTGTTACACCTCTCCTCTTATCAAGGAGGGGTGCACATGCTAAAATACCTCATACCCATCTTTTATCAAGGAGTTGGCATTGGCAATACAATCCAGCAATCAATTACGACAAGCTTTTTTGGATTATTTTAAACGTAATGGACATACTGTTGTTGCTAGCAGTTCTTTAGTTCCCTTCAATGATCCGACTTTGCTGTTTACCAACGCGGGTATGGTGCAATTCAAAGATTTATTCTTGGGTCTTGAAAAACGGGAATATACGCGTGCGGTCAGCTCGCAGCGATGTGTTCGCGCGGGCGGGAAGCACAATGATTTAGATCAGGTTGGCTACACGGCTCGGCATCACACTTTCTTCGAAATGCTAGGTAATTTCAGTTTTGGTGATTATTTCAAAAAAGAGGCTATTGAGTTTGCCTGGAGTTTTCTCACAAAAGAATTAAATATTCCCATTGAAAAATTATGGATTACCGTTTTTGAAGACGATAATGAGGCAGCAGACATTTGGCAGACCGAAATCGGGATACCAAAGGATCGTATTATTCGCTGTGGAGAAAAAAGCAATTTTTGGTCTATGGGTGACACAGGGCCTTGTGGTCCTTGTACTGAGATTTTTTATGATCATGGTTCGGAAGTTCCAGGGGGACCTCCTGGCAGTCCTGATGAAGATGGCGATCGTTACGTCGAAATTTGGAATCTGGTTTTCATGCAGTTTGATCGCACCCCTGAGGGGGAGTTAAAACCGCTTCCTAAACCTTCTGTTGATACAGGAATGGGTTTAGAGCGCCTGACAACGGTTATGCAGGGTAAGCATAATAATTATGATACAGATATTTTTGATGGGATTTTAAGGGCAATTGAGCGACTGTGTGATTGCAGTGATGAGAGCAATGGTTCTGGCTCTGGTGCGGGAAATGCTGATGGTACAGGCGGCGATTTTGCTCCACCAGTAACCAGTTCTGTGCAGTCAAAGCGGGTTATCGCCGACCATATTCGATCTTGCTCATTTCTGATTGTGGATGGTGTGATACCCTCTAATGAAGGACGCGGATATGTGTTACGTCGCATTATTCGCCGAGCGATTCGCCATGGCCATCAGCTCGGTATCCGCGATATGTTTTTTTACAAATTGGTTCAGCCATTAGTTGAAAAAATGGGCGAAGCTTATCCAGAGCTAAGAAAAGCACAAGAGCGGATAGAGCGGATTTTGCAGCAAGAAGAAAATCAATTTTTAAAGACGCTTGAGCAGGGATTACGGATGCTGGAAGAGGGTATAGCTCCTTTGAATGGCAATATTATTCCTGGCGAAACGATTTTCCGTCTCTATGACACCTATGGTTTTCCACCTGATTTAACCAATGATATTGCTCGTGAGCGAAATTTATTGCTGGACATGGACGGATTTGAACATGAGATGACAAAGCAGCGTGTTTTGTCACAGCAAGCTAGCAAATTTTCAGGGCAGTACCAACAGCAATTGAGTGTATCCACAAGCTCACTGTTTACAGGTTATGAGGGAATAACCTATGAGTCAACTCTGAGTGAATTATTTCACGCAGGCCAGCCAGTCAATATTTTAAAAGCGAAGGAGAAGGATGAGGCTGATACGGATACAGATACGGGCGTCGTTGTTTTAGCTCATACGCCGTTTTATGCTGAAAGTGGTGGACAAGTAGGAGATCGGGGAGTGTTACGCAGCCCGACAGGGGTTTTTCAGGTGATTGATACGCAAAAGCGGCAGGAGGCTATTTTGCATCTTGGGCGCGTGGTCGAGGGGTATATCCAGCAAAATCAAATGATTCATGCGGAAGTTGACCAACTGAAACGTGAAGCTACCGCCTTGAACCACTCAGCAACGCACTTATTGCATTCTGCGCTCAAGCAAATATTGGGTGCCCATGTTCAGCAAAAAGGATCGCTGGTTTCGCCAGAACGTTTACGTTTTGATTTTTCTCATTCCGAAGCACTGAGTTTTGCTGATTTGCAAGCTGTTGAAGCGTTAGTGAATCAATTCATTCATGCCAATATTCCCGTTGATACACACGTGCTTAGTCAGGAAGAGGCAATAGCACGTGGTGCCGAGGCCTTATTTGGTGAAAAATATGGCAGTCAAGTGCGCGTATTACAAATGGGTGATTTTTCTTTGGAGTTATGTGGCGGCACTCATGCCAAATGGACAGGCGATATTGGTTTATTCCGTATTGTAACCGAGTCAGGAATTGCGGCAGGGGTGCGCCGCATTGAGGCAGTGACAGGGGCAGAAGCGCTTGCGTATAATGCAAAACAACTGGCTGAATTATACTCTTGCGGGAACAAGCTGAGAACAAACTGGGAAAATACAACGTTAAAAGTAGATGAAATACTAAACCAACTTAGACAAGCTCAAAAACAAATTGAGCAACTTTCTGGGAAACTGGCAGCTTATTCCAGTATGGATTTATTGCAAACAGTTGAAAGTATTCAAGGGTGTCCAGTTTTAATTGCCAACGTTGGAAATTTGGAGATAAAGGGTTTACGCGAGTTGGCTGATCAGCTGAAAAATCGACAGTCACCATTGATTCTTTTACTGGGCTCCACGTTCGAAGGCAAGGCTTTTTTACTGGCTTGTGTCAGTAAAGACCTTACTCTGCGTGTTCACGCCAATGATCTGGTTAATCAAGCAGCCGTTATTGTGGGTGGAAAAGGAGGCGGGCGTGCTGAGCAAGCTCAGGCCGGAGGTACGGAGTCGCTCAAATTGGAACAGGCCTTGCAAGAAGCAAGAACATGGTTAGAAAGGAAATTAGCATAGGATGGAACTTATCGTCGTCAAATTTGGCGGAACATCCATGGGGTCACCGGAGCGAATACGTCATTCTGCTGAAAAAATCATTGCATTGATTAAACAAGGCTACCAAGTTGCAGTTGTCGTATCAGCGATAAGCGGCGAAACGGATCGCTTGATTAGTCTGGCGAAAACAATGGCTATTGAGCCTGATTCACGTGAGTATGCTGCATTGATCACAACAGGAGAACAGGTATCCATGGCCTTGATGGCGATGTATCTGATGTCAAGAGGTTATCCTGCCCGCTCATTTAATGCAGCACAAGTCCCTATTATCACTGATGAAAATTACAAAAGTGCACGCATTCAGACTATTGAAGTCAATGTGCTGCAAGATTGTTTGAGTCAGTCGGTTATTCCGGTTATTGCTGGCTTTCAGGGCATGACACAGGATGGGAGTGTTACTGCCTTAGGGCGTGGTGGTTCAGATACGACTGCTGTTGCAATTGCAGCGGTGCTCAAGGCCAAAGAGTGTCAGATTTTTACCGATGTTGATGGCGTCTATACCTGCGATCCGCGGATTGTTCCCATGGCACGACGATTATCGCATATCACTTTTGATGAAATGCTGGAATTGGCAAGTTTGGGTGCAAAGGTACTTCAGAAACGATCAGTTGAGTTAGCGAGTAAGTATAAGGTTAATTTGCGTGTTTTATCCAGTTTTGAGGCAGGGAATGGAACGTTAATTACCGTTGAGGATCAAAAAATGGAACAATCTCTTGTTTCTGGCATTGCTTTTAATCGAAATGAAGCTAAATTAAGTGTGAGGGGAATTCCCGATACGCTTGGAGTAGCTGCTAGAATAATTGGTGAAGTGAGTCGGGCTGAGATAGATATCGATATGATTATTCAGAACAGCAGTGCTGACGGAACGACCGATTTAACATTTACAGTCAGTCGTGAAGACTATGTAAGAGCATTTAAGCTTGTTGAGCAACTTGCGAATGAGTTGCAGGCAAAAGAAGTGCGTGGTGACCAAAAAATCGCAAAAATTTCATTAGTTGGAGTGGGGATGCGATCTCATCGCGGTGTTGCCAGTCAAATGTTTGCAATTTTAGCTGAGGAGGGAATTCATATTCAGCTTATTTCAAGTGCTGAAATTAAAATTTCAGTCGTCATTGATGAAAAGTATTTAGAGCTCGCTGTTCGGGCTTTACATACAGGGTTTAAACTCGATGAACCAGAGGTTGAGGAGTTTGATCCTGAATCTCTACCCCTAAAAGGGTTGTTGTAATCAAAAAATGGAAAATTATTTGGCACAGAAAAAAAGGATATTTATTGCACATATCGTTAATTATTTGTTAATAAAATCCTCGTATAATTCTCTATAGTGAATTGGTTAAAAAGTGTTCTTTTAGATTAATTTACTTTTGATGGATTTGTTTCCAAAAATCCGACTATTTTTAAATAGTAGAATAGGGTCTGTTGACAATTGGTTCTTTGAAGCGAAAAAAGAGAGAATCGAGGAAAAATTGGTTCTTGTTTGAGGCGAATAGCAAGCTATTTAACGAAA
>JABEVJ010000332.1 GCA_013043985.1 Legionellales bacterium
AATGGCCGTACGCTTATCGCTTGCTCTGAATTCAGAAGCAAAATTGTGGCTAAATCTTCAACGTGATTATGACTTATGGTTGCTCGATAAAAAACACGCCCAATTTCATGTTAAACCAATACACTTGGCTCACGCGTCTTAAATTTTTGCAAAAACTCGCAACAAAAGGATTGCAAATGAATAAAATGGAAATAAATGATGAGTCTAGAATTGCCATGTGTGATCAATTTATGAGCCACTCGCAATGTCATTCTGCACCTATAACTCTGCACGAAAAAGGACAGGGAAATATTATAGACGTTGTAAATAATGGAACCATGGGATTTATTCAACCTGAGAAGAATGGAGACATAATCGCAATCACAGCATACCATGTTTATGAAAAATTGATAAAGGACAATTTATTTTCTTGTATAAATGGATTTGAATTTGACATGAAAAATAATTTAATTGCTTTCTCCAAAGCTTTAGATATCGCAACATTTAAAGTAAAAGAAAAATTTGTGCATAAAACAGGTAAAAAAATTATTCAAAATAATTTAAATAAGTGGCCACCACCAAAACCACAGATAGGCAAAGGTTGCTTTTTTGGTGGTTTTCCTGGGCATGAAAGGCGTCAAAATAAAGAAAATATAAACTTTGGCTTTTGTTTCATAACTAGCGTAATTCACTCAATTGATGATACTAAAATAACCATTCATATGGATCGAAGTAAATTTATAAAAATTAATGGCATACCTCCAGTTGATTATAAGTTTGGTGGAGTGAGTGGAGCGCCTCTTTTTTTGGTATATGAAACGCCAATTTTAACTATGGAATTTGGTGGAATCATATGCGAAGGTGAGTCTTTTGGAGAAGATGCCATATTCTTTGCCTCCCCTGCTTGGGTAATTAGCCCAAATGGAGAAATTGCTGACATTTAAACGTCACGCAAACGGTCGGTTATGTGACTTTTCAAAACAGGCTCAAAACCCCTCAAAAATCGGTCACTTAACCAGTCACTAAATTAACGTCATTTAAACCTGATTGCAAGTTGATTATGTGACTTTAATACTTGCGAAGTACACTATTTTTGTGTATACTTGAGTTGACATGGTTGGAGTCGAATAATTTGGACATATTTAATGTTGTCGTGCCGGAGCGAGTACTAAAAACTGTCCGCAAGCTCCCAAAACATATTGCGATCAAGTTGCAAGCGTGGGTCGATGGCGTAGCGGAAGAAGGCTTGCGGGAAATGCGGAAGATACCGGGCTATCATGATGAACCACTCGTCGGCAAGCGCACAGGGCAACGCTCGATCCGATTGAGCAAGGCATACCGAGCCATCTACCAGATTGATGACAAAGACAAAGTCCAGTTTGTTGAAATAATTGAGGTGAACAAACATGAATACTAAAGAAAACAAAAAGAGCCGAACAACACTCAAGGCACTGGAAAAAATATCTGGCAGAAAGCTGACTATAGGGAGCTTGTTAGGGTCAATTCGTGAAGGCGAGGAAATGACGCAGGTCGAATTTTCAAGTTTGCTGGGCGTGTCGAAACAGTATTTGTGTGATCTTGAACATGATCGTAAAACGGTGAGTGCAAAAAAAGCAGCTGAATTTGCCGAAAAACTCGGTTATCCCATTGCCCAATTTGTCAGACTTGCTTTGCAGGAAGAATTAGACAGATACCACATTCCCTTACAAGTAGAGCTACACCTTATGAGAGAGCTGGCTGCTTAAGCGTATCCAATAAGCATTATCTTACCTTTGATTCATATATGATCAATTTCATCTATCTACTCATCAAAAATATTTTGATATTGGATTCTGTAGATAGATAAGTTTCGAGATTTTATAGACCCTTGCCTAAAAATGCAAATAGATCGATAAAATATGATCCATTTCAATAATGATTGAAAATCACCAAAACCTGAAAAACATCCAAAATAAAAGTCTCAAAAACGGTGGTTTTCTGGATCAAACATTCAAGGCTGTATCTTCACCAACACCCCATCCTGAAACTGCAATATCAGCGGTTTACTATAGGAGTTTACTTGATATGACCATGTGTTGACGACATGAGCGGGTACATTCACTTGTTGTGTGCTCCGGTCGCGAGTGGTGGGTTCGCCGCAGGCTTTGACAAGCTGGTCGGTAGTAGCCCCTATCTGAATAGTCTGACCAGTGGTAGGGCAGCGAAACTGGCTTGCACTTCCATGATTTGCTGAGCTGATAGAGGTGATTTGGTTATTGACGATTTGAAATGTGATCGCAGGAACAACTTCATTGGTTCTGGCAACCTGCGGACTGATAACAAATCCGTTGGTATTCGGTGGCGTTGTCATGCCCGCTGAGTAAACCCAGGATTCGTTTTGTTGCTGAGCTGTTGTTGGCGTTTGTTGTTGTACATTGGTTGTGGGTGCGCCACAAGTTGTTTGTACTTTTTGTATACTGTCGCCAGTGTTAATATAGCCATTACCGCCTTGGGTCGAGCAGTAATAAGAATCAGCTTGTGCCAGAGGGGATAAAACACAGAATCCCAAGAGCATTGTTAATGAGCAAAGCTGTTTAAACATATCAATATCCTTTTGAAATTTGATAAAACAATAGGGTCTGTTGACAATTGGTTCTTTGGCTGCAAAAAGAGTGTAACCGGTAAAAATTGGTTCTTGTTTTCGTTAAATAGCTTGCTATTCGCCTCAAACAAGAACCAATTTTTCCTCGATTCTCTCTTTTTTCGCTTCAAAGAACC
>JABEVJ010000333.1 GCA_013043985.1 Legionellales bacterium
TTTTCGTTAAATAGCTTGCTATTCGCCTCAAACAAGAACCAATTTTTCCTCGATTCTCTCTTTTTTCGCTTCAAAGAACCAATTGTCAACAGACCCTAGGTTTTTAAGCCCAATTGATCAGAAGTCCCTTAACCTTGTTCATCGCATTTTTTTCAATCTGACGGACGCGCTCAAGCGAAATGTTATATTCTGCTGCCAAGTCTTGTAAGGTTGCCTTTTCTTCGCCTAACCAACGAACATTAATAATGTGACGGCTGCGATCATCTAGGCTTTCAATAGCGGTTAGGAGTTTTTCTTTTGCCTGTTCGCTCCAGTCATCTTCCAGAAGTTGCTGCAAAGGATCGGCGTGTTTATCTTCCAGGTAATGAATAGGCGCAAAATGAGTGCTGCCATTACCACCCTGGTCGTCATCTTCTTCGCCGCCACCCTCAAGAGCGACATCGGCATTGTTTAGCCTGGCTTCCATTTGCAGAACATCTTGAGTCGAAACATTCAGATCTTTGGCAAGACTGGATATTTCATCATTTGTCATCCAACCTAAGCGTTTTTTTGCACTGCGTAAGTTAAAAAATAATTTGCGTTGTGCTTTTGTCGTCGCAATTTTAACAATGCGCCAGTTACGAATGATAAATTCGTGCATTTCTGATTTTATCCAATGCACGGCAAAAGAAACTAATCGCACACCCATTGTGGGGTCAAAGCGTTTCACTGCTTTCATAAGGCCAATATTGCCTTCCTGAATGAGATCCATCACGGGCAGACCATAACCCAAATAGCCATGTGCAATGCGGGCAACATAACGGAGTTGAGAAAGAACCAGTTTCTTAGCAGCTTCTAGATCACCGTCTTGTTGATAGCGACGCGCCAGCTCTGACTCTTCTTCGGCAGTCAGAAGTGGAATCTGGTTGACAGCATGAATATAAGCCTCGGCGCTCCCAACGGGAACTAAACCCATATGGCGTAATTGAAGTTCGTTTGCCATGTGAAATGTACCTCGATACGATAACAAAATTTAATGCCAAATATTGTAACATTTTTTTCTTGTTTTTGCCAATTTTTCTATACTCGACACACATGGGTTTATGGTATACTCCTGTGAAATTTACACAGGGAGAAAATAATGGAAGTTACCGCTATAACGTATTTTGATGGCGAGCAACCACTCATTGGAAAATTATTTCGTCCTGACTCTGAACGCGACCAGCTGCCAGCTGTCATTTTATTTCATGCATTTGAAGGAATTGGCGAGTTTACAGAGAATTACGCCAAAAGAATTGCTGAGCAGGGTTATGTGGTATTGGCAGCAGATATGTATGGAAATGGGGAGACAGCGGATACGATAGAAGGTTGTTTTAAGTTAATCACACCTTTTTTAAATAATAGAGAATTAGTCCGCCGCCGAGCGTTACTCGCATATGAAACGCTGCTAAAACAGAAAAACATTCATCTGGATAAAATAGGGGCAATGGGTTTTTGCTTTGGTGGAATGTGTATGCTGGAGTTGGCACGCAGCGGTGCAAAATTGACTGCAGGAGTGTCTGCTCATGGAGAGTTGGCAGCATCAACTTTACCGACTCATCCAATCAATGCGAGTTTGTTAGTATTACATGGCTATGAAGATCCTCAAGTGCCGCCAACCCGTTTACAAGCTTTTGCAGAGGAAATGAAAAAAGCAAACGTTGCTGATTGGATGGTTGTATTTTTCAGTCATGCGAAACATTCGTTTACCGATCCGGCATCAGGCACATACAATCCTCAAAAAGAGCAAGAAATGGGACGGGCGTACGATCCGGTTGCCGCTCGCAGAACATTCAAGTATGCAATTGATTTTTTTGAAGAAAAATTACAAATTCGGGGAGTATGATTTAAGTGGGTTTATATCAAAACCGCAAAATGGTTGCGGGAAACTGGAAAATGCATGGGTCTTATGAGTTGGTTGGTGTAATGCGGGAAAGCCTGAACTGCTTTTCTAACGATGAAATTGATATTGTCCTGTTCCCACCTTTTCTGTATTTGCCTGAGATGGCTAAGCAGTTTCAAAATAGTTCGCTGACCTATGGCGCACAAAATTGTGCCAATCACTTACAAGGTGCTTACACAGGAGAGGTTTCTGCGTTGATGTTGGCAGAAATAGGTTGTCGTTATGTAATACTCGGGCATTCGGAACGTCGTGCTATTTACCATGAAACGGACACATTCATTGCTGAAAAAGTGAAGATGGCCATTAGCTGCGACTTGATACCCATATTATGCATTGGCGAAACGGGCGAAGAACGTGAAGCAAATCAAACTGATAGGGTTTTACAAGAACAGTTGCAGGCCATCATAAGCTTACCAGAGAGCGAAAAAGTTTTGTCAAAACTAGTGATAGCCTATGAACCAATATGGGCCATCGGCACAGGAAAAACAGCCACACCCAAATTAGCGCAAGAAACTCATAGCCAAATCAGACAATTTTTGGCACAATACCTCCCCAAAGAACAGCAATCGATTCGACTGCTCTATGGAGGTAGTGTGAAAGCCGATAATGCGGCCAAATTAATCGCTATGCCAGATATTGATGGCTTCCTGGTTGGAGGTGCATCGTTAGATTCAACACAATTTGTTTCGATTTGCCAAGCGGCAATCGAGGGACGGTAAAAATGCAGATTTTATTAGTATTGGTTCACATCTTAACTTGCGTAGCATTACTGGCGCTGGTTTTACTGCAACAAGGTAAGGGAGCTGAAATTGGAGCCGCATTTGGCTCAGGAGCTTCAAGTACGGTATTTGGTAGCCCAGGTGCGAGTTCATTTTTGTTTAAACTGACAATGGGTATGGGAGCACTTTTTTTCATTACCAGTCTGGCTCTAGGGTATTCAGATAGTATGCTTGCTAAGAAAACACAAAATATAGTGATTTCACCAAACGCTATTCAGCAGCAACAGGCGCAGCAAATCCAGCAACAAAAAACAGCCGTGAATGGAGTGGTTCCTGTCAATGGTGTGGATGTTGCTCCTTCCACTCCCTCTTCAGCGAATAGCTTGACGATAGGAACAGTGGATAAACCAGTGGATGATACAAGCTCTAATAAAAAGAGCTAGTCTAACGTAACAAGGAGTGACATCGTGAGAAAAAGGATTTTAATTTTGGCGTTACTGTCAGTAAGCATTAGCGCAATTGCAGCAACACCTACCTTTACCGCTTGCAAAAGCAAATATGCATTATGCACAACAGCAGTATGTACACCGATTCCAGGGAAAAAAGATTCAGTTTCCTGTCAATGTGATGTTAAAAATGGA
The DNA here is from genome assembly GCA_013043985.1 of Legionellales bacterium. Classification (GTDB taxonomy): domain Bacteria; phylum Pseudomonadota; class Gammaproteobacteria; order UBA1113; family UBA1113; genus JABEVJ01. The sequence goes on from JABEVJ010000333.1 coordinate 3,282, forward strand.
TATTCTATAGTGGGCTGAGAAATTCAGACCACGAACAGGGGTAAGTTAAGATATAATTCTCGTCAGATAAGCAGGAGGCGAGATGAGCGAAAAGAGAGCAAAA
>JABEVJ010000334.1 GCA_013043985.1 Legionellales bacterium
GCGCCCGCATGAACGATGAGATTTGGATGTTCTGAGCAAGAAAAACCGAAGGAATACTACCAGTCTTTCGAGGTTTTTCGAGCGAAGAACATCCAAATCGCGCGTTCAGGTGGGATGATAAACTTCGCATCTTGAAGTGCGATGGGTATAGCCTCACCAAAGCCAATGCGATAGCCCGAACCTTGGCAAAATGCAGTCATAATGACTTCATCACCCTCTTGCAAATAGGCACGGCTTTCTCCGTTTGACAAGGTAAGCGGATTCGCCCCACCCGCAGTTCGTTCCAGTAAACAGCTCTCACTTTGTAGCGTTATCTTAGCTTTTCCAACAAGACGCACATATATATTTCAACCTATTGTTTAATATTTTCTTAACTGGCTATTTTAATCAAAATATGCAGTAAATATTTTTTTTATGAAATTGAAGCGCACCGACAGTTTGATAAAAATAGAGTTACTGTTAAGATAATATTAATTAACTTATTGTTTTTTATTGTAAATTTGATTTTAACTTCGAATGGGTGTACAATTTGTCTTAATAAAATGTTCATTATTTAAAAACGCGATATGTATGAATGAACAGAATTAAATAACTTTAAAAAACCGAGGGGGTAACTAATGGCAAGCATTAAAATTGTAGTGAGTCACGAGAAGGCGGTTCAAATTCTAAATGAGCAAATTGATTCAGGTTTGGAAATTCATTCTTCTGATCTCGAGAAAAGCTGTGAAGCATTTACATCGAATGTAAACCGCTGGTGGGAGCTAACAATGTTTCAATTAAAAGCAATTGATTCAAGCGGCGAATTGGCTAAGCAATTTAGAGCCAGATATACGCCTGATTTATCAATAAAAAATAATTTTGCTTCTCGGCGAGATCAAGGGAACTGTGAAAAAAGAGTACCTTTATCTTTAAAAAAATTGATTGACGGAATTGACACATTAAAAACTTTTTTAAGGTCGATTGCTATTTTGGCTGATATTAGCAGTGAGAAAGAACAAACTCAAACTAACATCTCACCTTCACAACCAATAATAAACATGGGGGATGGTTGCATCGTAGTTGTTGGCAATAATAACAATATTGCTGAAAATACAGTAAGTATTGAACATATATTTACTGGGCTTCGAAATATCGGTGTTCCAGAACCAGACTTGGGGCAAGCTGAAAGCATTTGTCGCTTACCTACAGATGAAAAAAAAGTTGAGGGTGAACGATGGCTAAATAAATTGCAAGATTCTATACCAGCTTGGCTAACTAATGCAACGAGTAACACAACAGCGCTAATAGCTGCAAATATTTTAGCGTCTAGTGCAACCAAACTTTTTGGTCTCTCTTCTTAGTTTAGTAATCTTCATGAACGAAAATTTAAGGAAATTGCCTTGGTAACTGAAAATTTGTACCTTTTTTTAGATGAGTCTGGTGATTTGGGTTTTGATTGGACAAAAAAAGGTACGACACCCTATTTCATTATTACTTTGTTAGTTTGTTACGATGAGAATACTGTGAAAAAGATTAAATCCGCTGTGCAAAAAACTCTAAAAAATAAAGTAAATCATAAAAAGAACAAAACAAGAATTATGCAAGAGCTAAAAGGTGGTAGTATTGAGTTACCGATAAAAAAGTATTTTTTTATGCATTTACCAGCAGAGGGATGGGGAATTTATGCTATTACACTCGATAAAAGAAATATTTATCCTCACCTGCAATCTAAGGCTGGAAAGCAGAAATTATATAATTTTCTATCTAAATTTTTAATTAGTAAAATCAATATCCCTGAAACGCTCAAGAGTATTTCACTAGTAATGGATAGATGTAAAAAAATTGATGACATCAATGACTGTAATAATTATTTGCGAAATGAAATTTTCAGAATCTTACCGAGCATTAAGACCGTCTTTGATGTAACTCATGAAATGTCACACAAAAACCATCTGTTACAAGCAGCAGATTTGTTTTGTTGGGGAATATTTCGAAAAATGATGCAGAATGATTCCTCATGGTATGAGGTTTTTAAGAAAAAAGTTGTGTTTGAGGAGGTTTATTGGCCTGAATAAAAAAGGACGATCCCTTTAGCATGTACCATCCAAAAGCTCATATCCAACCGATGGAAGGAAGCACAATTGGCATACTAAAGGACTTACTCATCCTTGATTATTATTATAAAGGTTTTTATAAAAATGTCAATTTAATTGGATAAAAAAATAATCAATTAACTGTGTTTAAATTATCACTCCTCTAGCCTCACCAAAGCCAATGCGATAGCCTGAACCTTGGCAAAATGCAGTCATAATGATTTCATCACCTTCTTGCAAATAGACACGGGTTTCACCATTTGACAAGGTAAGTGGATTCGCCCCCGCTGCAGTTCGCTCCAATAAACAGCCCTCACTTTCGGGTGTGGTACCACTTATCGTGCCAGATGCAATCAGATCCATAATCTGCATATTGCAGCCCGCTATGGTATGGTGAGCCAATTGCTGTGCCATTGTCCAATAAAGGGAAGAAAAATTGGAGCGGCAAATGACCTCCGCGCGAGTCATTTTATTTGTTTTAAGAGCAACTTCGAGCTGTATATCGAAACTGAAATCATGGTCATAACGCAAATAAGGCAAGGGTGTGGGGTCTTGTGTCCGCGGTTTCACTTTAAAAGGGGCTAAGGCATCCAGGGTGACCACCCAAGGTGAAATGGTTGTGGCAAAGGATTTACTTAAAAATGGACCAAGTGGTACATATTCCCATTTTTGAATATCGCGTGCACTCCAGTCATTTAAGAGCACTAGCCCAAAAATATGATCATAGGCTTGCTCTATCTTAATAGGTTCGCCCAAAGGATTATTTTGACCGACAAAAAAAGCCATTTCAAGCTCAAAATCAAGTGCTTTGCTAGGAGAAAAAATCGGCGTTGTCGCATTAGGCGGTAAAATCTGTCCGTTTGGCCGTTTTATCGCTTGGCCAGAACAAATAATCGAGCTGGCGCGCCCGTGGTAGGCAACCGGAAGATGCACATAGTTTGGCAAAAGTGGATTGTCTTTGTCACGAAACAGTTTGCCTGTGTTACGTGCGTGATCAATAGAGGAATAAAAATCAGTGTAATTGGGAATTTGTCCGGGCAGATGCATGATGACCTCGGCCTGATGATGCAATGCCGCCTGGCATAAGGTTTCATTATCCCGCAAAATGGGGGTTTGAGCACTGAATAGATACTGTAAAGTTTGTCTCACTTGTTGTTGAAGATTTTTTTTCTGTGAAACAAAGGTGTGTAAGGATGGTTGATTAAATAAGAAAAGAGCAGGGTCGTAGCAATTTTTAAATAGTCCATGTTGTTCAAGCATGGCTAAATCAATAACATACTCACCTATTATTGTACCTACCCGTTTGTAAGGGGCATTGGGTAAACTAAATATGCCATAGGGTAAGTTATGTAAAGAAAAATGATTGTCACTTGCAACAGGAAGAAAAGCCTGTAAGGACTGGGGCATCAATTTACACTCCTAAAATTCTTCCCAAATCTCAATTTTTTCTTTCACCTGGGGGTTATCGCGCTTTCTCGCAATCTCTTTAGCTTTTACGCGCTCTTTAACCTGCTGCGGTGATTCTTCAACTGTCGAGCGCAGTTCTGCTAATAATTGGTCAATCTCACTTACATAATTGGATTGCTTCTTCATAATCATATCTCCCGCGGGTATATTATATACTCACCGCAGTGAGTATAACTCTCAGCATTTGTAGCAAAGGACACACTATTATATACTACATGTTCCATATTTTCTATAAGAAGGCCAATGAACAACATCAACGATCTGTCAAACTCTCAGAGTCTAGCATCAATTTCAAATATTGCTCATGAAGAGTGGTTAAATATTTTTGTCGATAACCAATCCAGGATTAATGAGTGGTTTGATCGGCAGTTCAGTATTTATCCACCGCCACTTTATGCTTCGGTTGATTTGCGTTTTGCTGGTTATAAATTGGCTCCAGTCGATACGAATTTATTTTCTGCAGGCTTTAATAATATCAGTAAGACAGATTATCCATTAGCAATTAGTGCCATAAAAGAGGCTTTGCTTAAACGCAAGCTGCCTGCAAATTGGTTATTGATCCCTGAAAATCATACCCGAAATTTAGCTTATTGGGAAAATGTCCATATTCTCCAGCAATTATTTTCTGCTGCAGGCTGTCAAATTAAGATAGGGAGCTTACTGCCAGAACTTCATACAAAAAAGACATTAAGCTTTACTTTTGGAGAGATTGAATTACATCCGCTGACTCAGGGAGAAAACGGCTTAATTGCAAGCGATTTTCAAGCGGAAGCTATTTTACTCAATAATGACTTTGCAGAGGGGATTCCTGTACTCTTTAAAAATGCACGACACCCCATTTACCCACCACCGCAGGCTGGTTGGCATCGACGCCGCAAAAGCCAACATGCTTATTTTTATCAGGAATTTGCAAAGGAGTTTGCTGAGTTTCTCAATATTAACTCATGGCTGATTAGTACGATTGAATCTCGGTTGGATAATATCAATTTAGAAAACCAAGAAACGCTTGATGCGTTGGCGGAGAAAGCGGATCATCTTTTCATGCAGGTCGATGCCGAGTATCAGCGACGTCATATTGCTCAATCTCCTTTTGTGATGTTAAAAGCCGACGCAGGAACATATGGTCAGGCAGTGATCAGTGTTGCCTCACGAGAGGCGTGCTTAAATTTAACACGAAAACAGAAGCAGGAAATGCGTTTTACCAAAGGAAAGCAGCCTGTTGATGCTGTTTTATTACAGGAAGGGGTTTATACGGCTGAGTTTTTTTCCGATAACCATATCGTAGCTGAACCTGTGATTTATTTAATAGATGGCAAGGCTATTGGTGCCTTTTATCGGGTCAATTCAAAACAGACAGCTCATGATAATCTCAATAAACCAGGTATGGAGTTTAAGTCGTTTTCATTGATGGAACAATTCGAGTCTGTTGATACGAGACCGTCCTCGAATTATGTCCGTTGTTATGCCTACACCGTTATTGCTCGTTTGGCGGCTCTCGCTGCCGCAAAAGAGCTTATAGATTTAGAAGGAGAGTAATGTGAAACAAAAAATGGGTGTTGTGATGGACCCTATTCAACACATCCTGCCTAATCATGATGGAACGCTGACTCTTCTGTTGGCGGCACAGGCACGAGGCTGGGAGCTATTTTATATGGAACCGGGCGATTTGTATGCTGAAAATGCCTCTGCCTATGGAATGGTTCGCCCATTGACCGTTTTTGATGATGAGCAACACTGGTTTGATTGCGGTTTGGTAGAATACCTGCCGCTCAATGAGCTTGATGTTATTTTAATGCGAAAAGATCCTCCTTTTACTATGGATTATGTTTACTTGACTTATCTGCTTGAGTTGGCAGAAAAGCAAGGAACACGAGTATTGAATTCTCCTTCAGGATTGCGGGATGCCAATGAAAAGGCGTTTATTTTGTCTTTTCCAACGTGTATAGCACCTACGCTTGTGAGCGCTAATCAAGCGGTGATTCGACAATTTATTGCCAGAGAGCAAGAGGTGATTTTAAAACCTCTTGACGGCATGGGAGGAGCGAGTATTTTCTATGTGACTCCTGAAGATAAAAATCTCAGTGTGATACTTGAAAACATGACTCAAAAAAATCACAAGCAAATTATGGCTCAGCGTTATTTACCTGAGATTCGGCAGGGTGATAAACGTATTATTCTTGTCAATGGCGAGCCGATTGTACCTTATGCTCTAGCAAGAATGCCTCAGCAAAATGAAATCCGTGCTAACATGGCGGCAGGTGGCAAAGGACATTGCGTGCCCTTGTCAGCACGGGATCAATGGTTATGTCAGCAGATTGCGCCTGTGCTTCGCCAAAAAGGTTTGTTTTTGGTAGGATTAGATGTCATTGGTGATTATATTACTGAAATCAACGTGACAAGTCCTACGTGTATGCGCGAAATTTCAGATGGAATTGGCGTGAATGTGTCAAATTTAATTATTGAAAAAATATCATGATATATATGATTGCTCCTTCTATTCTTTCGGCTGATTTTGCTCGTCTTGGCGAGGAAGTTAAGTCGGTTGTCGCTGCTGGTGCCGATATGATTCATATTGATGTGATGGATAACCATTACGTGCCTAATTTGACGATGGGCCCCATGGTTTGCAGCGCACTGCGCCGATATGGCATTCAAGCTGCTATGGATGTGCATTTAATGGTTGAGCCAGTTGATGCCTTGGTTTCCCCCTTTATTGCGGCGGGAGCTAACTGGTTAAGTTTCCACCCCGAGGCCAGCCTGCATGTTGATCGCACCATACAACTGATTCAGAGCCAAGGTTGTTTTGCGGGTTTAGCACTTAATCCAGCTACACCCTTATCTTGGTTGGACTACACGCTTGAAAAAATTGATTATATTCTGTTGATGACAGTTAATCCTGGTTTTGGTGGACAAGTCTTTATTCCGCAGATGATTGATAAAATCAAGGCTGTTCGTTCCCGCATTGATGCGAGTGGCAGAAAGATTCGTCTTGAAGTTGATGGCGGAATCAATAGCAGCAATATCGCTTCACTTGCACGGGCAGGTGCTGATACCTTTGTGGCGGGTTCGGCTATTTTTGGCCAGCCTGATTATAAAAAAACAATTCAGACCATGAGAGAGGCTATACTCCATGCGTAATTTAATTGATACAGGCATTGGTGTGTTTGATACGGCGATGAAAACGTTATTTAAGGTTAATCAAGCTGAACGTCTTTATCCTGCAAGCCATTTGAGCGAACCGACACTCACCACGGAAGAAATAAAACAGTCTGCGAGCTATATGCGCGTGAATCATGCGGGTGAAATTGCAGCGCAAGCCCTTTACCAAGGGCAACAGATTACCGCACGATCTGAGCAAGTTAAACACGCTATGCAAGAAGCTGCTCTTGAAGAAATTGATCATCTAGTTTGGTGCGAAGAGCGTTTGAAAGAGTTAGCTTCTCACACGAGTTATCTGGCTCCCGTATGGTTTTTCGGTGCGTTTATGATAGGTATGACAGCAGGATTGGCTGGCGATCAATGGAGTTTAGGTTTTCTGGCAGAAACAGAAAAACAAGTCGTTGCTCATTTGGAAGGGCACTTGCATCTTATTCCAAAGCCTGATTTAAAAAGTATTGAGGTGATTAACAAGATGCGCGAAGATGAAGAGAAACATGCTAATACGGCTATTCATACTGGCGCGACATCTTTGCCTAAACCGATTCGCCACTTAATGCGTTTGACGGCAAGGGTGATGACAACCGTGGCATACCGATTTTAATCTTTTTGATATTCTCTATCACGGTGAGTATAATCCAAGCCTGCCAAAATAGTTTTGGCAAGAAATAAGGATTACTATGCTTGATACACCCAATCCTGAGCCAGTACCAACTGAGACTCTGGAAGAAAAAAACAATAAAAAAAGGAATGCTTTATTCTGGGTCGGTGTTGCTATTGCATTATGTGTCGGTGTTTATGCTTATTTTTTAGATCAAAAATACTGGCCTTATACCGATGATGCCTATGTGAATGCGCATTATGTTGATGAGGCTGCCCAGGTAAGTGGGCCTATTTCTGCCTTGTTTGCCCATAACAATGAATTTGTGCACAAAAATCAACTGTTATTTGTCATTGATCCTCGGCCATTTCAAGCGGTTGTGGATCAACAAACGGCTAACCTGAAACTGGCGGTACAACAAATGGAAGCGGATGTGGCTGCGGTTGATGTCGCTGTAGCCAATGTGAGTGCAGCCAAAGCACAACTGATCGTTAACCAGAAAAATTATGATCGGACGATTGTTCTGGTGCAAAAAGGTCAGGCATCTATTGCCAGCGGTGATGATGCCTTAGGTCAGCTGCAAACCTCTCAGGCTCAATTGATTGCCTCACAAAATCAATTGATTCAAGCACAAAAAGTATTAGGTGATGTGGGTGAACGGAATGCGCAAATTCAATTAGCGCAAGCTCAACTTGAATCAGCAAAATTAAATTTAAGCTTCACGCGCATCTATGCTCCTGCGGATGGTTATATGACCAATCTGCAAGTACGAGTTGGTACGATGGTGACTGCGCAACAAACGCTTTTTGAGTTGGTTGAAAGTCACAAATGGTGGATTGATGCCAACTACAAAGAAACTCAGATGGCTCGCATAAAACCGAATCAACCTGTCAGTATTAGCATTGATATGTATCCAGGTATTCGTTTTAAAGGCTATGTTGATAGCATCAGCCGTGGCAGCGGCACGGTTTTTTCGCTGTTACCACCTGAAAATGCAACTGGCAACTGGGTAAAAGTGACACAGCGTTTTGCCGTAAAAATTATTATTACCGATAGTGATCCGAAACACCCTCTGCGAGTAGGATCCAGTAGTGAAGTAAGCATTAGCACGCTTAAAACGGTTGCTCCAGTATGACTGAACCTACTTATGTAATCGATCCTTTTGAACGATGGATGATCACCATTGCCGTGATGTTGGTTGCGGTGGTTGAAGTCATCGATATGACGATTGTCAATGTTGCTTTGCCTAATATGCAGGGCGCGTTGGGAGCGAATACTGATCAGATTACTTGGGTCTTGACCTCGTATATTGTTTCCTCAGCAATTTGTATGCCATTAACTGGTTTTTTAGTGACACGTCTCGGCCGCAAACGTTTACTGCTCATTAATATCGTTGGTTTTTTGGCAAGTTCCATGCTTTGCGGAATGTCGGTCAGTTTGCCACAAATGGTTTTTTTCCGTATCTTGCAAGGTATTTTTGGTGCGACCCTGGTTCCTATGTCTCAATATATATTACGTGACACTTTTCCTAAAAATGAGCAAGGCAAAGCCATGGCGATTTGGGGAATCGGCATTATGGCGGGTCCTATTCTGGGCCCAACCATTGGTGGCTATATTACCGATGCATTGAATTGGCGCTGGATTTTTTATGTCAATATTCCCGTGTGCATTATGGCTTTTTTCATGACTTTGAAATTTATCACTGAAACACCTCGAAGTAAGCCTTTTATTGATTGGTTTGGCTTGTTTTTGATGGCGATGGGTATTGGCACGCTGCAAATTTTTCTTGACGAAGGCAATGAGTATAATTGGCTCGATTCAAACGGCATGGTTATCCTTTTTGTAATGAGTCTTTATTTTTTGTCTTATTTTGTGATCAGAGGCTGGAATTACCGTCGCAATATCATCAATCTGCATTTGTTTAAAGATCATAATTTGACAATGGCAACCATTTTACTGACACTTTATTGTATGTTGGTGTTTGGCTTATTAACACTGCAACCGATTATGATGCAGGATTTATTAAATTACCCGGTGTTGACCACGGGTATAGTCATGGCTCCCCGCGGATTTTCAAGTGGTTTTTCTATGTTTGTTGTTTCCAAACTGATGGGAAAGGTTGATTTGCGGATTATCATTGTGATTGGTTTATTGCTTTCTGCCGCGGGTACTTATGGGATGACACAGTATAGTTTATATATTAGTGAGCCTTATCTTATCTGGACGGGTGTGATACAAGGTTTTGGAATGGGCTTGATTTTTGTGCCTTTATCTACTTTGGCGCTCGCCACGATTAGCAGAGAACAAGGTGCAGAAGCTTCTGGCCTGTTTAGTTTTGGACGAAGTATCGGGAGTTCTATCGGCATATCGGCATTGAGCACGGTTTTGGCACAAGAATCGCAGATTAACTGGAATCGATTGGGTGGCAACCTCAATGCGGCTAATCCAGCACTTTATCAGTGGATTACGGCACATCAATTGAGCCTGAGCAACCCCTTGACAGCTCAGCTATTAGGAGCTGATCTTAATGCCCAATCAAGTATGATTGCTTTTGTTGATTGCTATTATCTGATATTTTTAGCGTTTCTTGCTATGATTCCGATGGTTTTTTTACTGAGACAACCCCAATTAAAGACCTTCGATCCGGCGGTGTTGGGGCATTGAGGTACTATTGTATCATATTTAAGGGGTTCAGCGGAGTTAATTGCTGAGCTTCTTCCCTCTCTGAAGAAGATTGACTAGCGTTTTTATTAAAAAAAGAACCATAGGCTTCTTTTATACTGATGACACTCGAATCCACACATTTTTTCATTGCTCCGGGAGCCTGTCTCCCCATTGAAAACAAAGGGGATGAGAAGAATCCTGCAGCAGGAGGTATAATAACATTCGCTGTTATTTCAGCAGCAATTTGCAGGGCATCTGCTAATACACCCTCAGGTAGGCTAGACGAAATGATATCTGACAACGCTGCTTGAATATCACCAGAGAATTGCTTGAAAATCAATATCACAATTAATTGAAGAAATCTTTCTTGCGGTATCAATTTGTTTAAAAAATGATCGAGTATGGTTGCAGTATTAAAGGCATTTATGCCGCGTAATATGAAATGTATCATTAAGGTGGGAGGTAAAGAAAATCGAATAACGTTGCCTACCATGCCCTCCAGGCTGAATGGAACCAGTCCGATCATGGTGCCTTTTATATATTCAGGCAAATTTTTTCGCCATGCCGCTGAGGTCGTCAACGTACTTAACTCAGACCATGGAATATTCATCGTGGCAGCGGTAGCCAATGTTTTTAATAGACCTTCGGTAAGATTTTTAGCGGAGAACATTGCCTCGTAATCGACAGGCAGAGAAATATTGAGCAGCTCGGTAAGAGCTAAATTTGCAGAAAAGGCTGCGACAAATTTGAGAGGTAATATACCAGGATTAAGCAAAATTTCATTGTTGTCATTATTATTATCTGGCATGGGGTGCTCCAATGTTGAGAAAATTATTTCCATAGAACCAATTATTCATCATTATTCTGCTATAGCGTACTAAAAGCTGTGATTTTCATTAAGTTACTTCAAAATTATTAATTTAAGTTTTGTACTGGATGTTAAAATAATACCATATTTATCATGAATGGCCAATACTTGACCGTTAGCCAAAATTTGCAGCCTAATTTTTGGTAAAAAGTACATTAAAATCACGAGAAAATAATCGCGCAAGGGGTGGGCATTGCATATGGAGCATTGTGTGAGACCGCATTACGCGCTATGATCCGCACGAAAGTAACTTTTAATAAGCATGGATTAGATGACACAAAAACCTCAACTCGTATTAGTCGATGGCTCTTCCTACCTTTACCGTGCATTTCACGCACTACCCCCATTGGTCAACTCAAAAGGGCAGCCGACAGGCGCGATTTACGGCGTGGCAAGCATGTTGCGCAAACTCCTTAAAGATTATCCCACGCCTCATATGGCGGTGATATTCGACCCGAAGGGTAAAACCTTTCGTGATGAATTATACCCAGAATATAAAGCTAATCGTCCGCCGATGCCTGATGAGCTCAGCACACAAATAAAGCCATTGTTTGACATCATTAAAGCAATGGGTTTACCGCTTATTATTGTTGAAGGGGTCGAAGCGGATGATGTGATTGGTACCTTGGCGGTGAGTGCTGCTGCACACGATTGGGAGGTGGTTGTTTCAACGGGCGATAAAGATATGGCTCAACTGGTCAATTCACATGTCACGCTCGTGAATACCATGAGTAATACCTTAATGGACAGACAGGGGGTGATTGATAAATTTGGTGTTGCTCCAGAAAAAATCATCGATTACTTGAGCTTGATTGGCGACACAGTTGATAATGTTCCAGGAGTCGCCAAAGTAGGGTCTAAAACAGCGGTGAAATGGCTGGAAGAGTGGGGCTGTCTAGATGCTATCATGCTAAATGCAGATAAAATTACGGGTAAAGTCGGTGAAAATCTCCGTGACAGTTTATCGCATCTTCCCCTGAGTAAACAATTGGTGACGATTAAAACCGATGTGGATTTGCCTTTTACACCCGCTTCAGTTTCTATTCATTCTGCGAATTTGCCTGTGCTCATCGACTTGTATCAATTCCTTGAATTTAAAAGCCTATTACAGGATTTATCAGTTGACAAAAAAGAAGAACCAGCGGTTACTGCAAGGCATTACGATATCATCACGGATAAGCAGCCTTTTGAGGAATGGCTTGAAAAGTTGCATAATAGTAAATTGATAGCAATTGATACAGAAACGACTGGTCTTGATTATATGTCTGCTGAGATGGTTGGTCTTTCTTTTGCCGTTGAATCGGATCAAAAACAGGTTCAAGCTGCTTATGTTCCTTTGATGCATGATTATATTGGTGCACCAAAACAATTAGATAAATCGTATGTTCTGAAAAGTCTGAAACCTTTATTGGAAAATCCGCAACTGTTAAAAGTAGGGCATAATTTAAAATTTGATCTGACTATTTTCGCGCGCAATGGCATTGATATGCAAGGGCTTGCATTTGATACCATGCTGGAGTCTTTTATTGATGGCAATAATGGACGTAATGATATGGATTCAGCTGCATTACGATTGCTGAACTATAAGACGACAAAATTTGAAGAAATTGCAGGGAAAGGAGTCAAACAATTAACATTTAATCAAATTGAGCTCGAAACAGCTGGAAATTATGCCGCAGAAGATGCTGACGTGACATTACGTCTGCATCAGGTTTTATGGCCTCGCATCGAGGCAGACTCAAAATCGCATTATGCTTTTACTCAGATTGAAATGCCGCTCGTGCCTATTCTGGCACAGATGGAACGGACAGGTGTTTTAATTGATCCTGTTCTGCTCAGAACACAAAGCCACGAAATTTCGCTCCAATTAGCAATTCTGGAAAAGGAAGCGCATGAGCTTGCTGGCCAGCCTTTTAATCTCAGCTCACCAAAACAGTTGCAGGAAATTTTATACCAAAAAATGCAATTGCCTGTTGTCTACAAGACGCCCACAGGTCAACCTTCAACCGCTGAGGATGTGTTGCAGGAGTTGGCCGAAAATTATCCTTTGCCAGCCCTTATTTTAAAACACCGCAGTTTGAGTAAGTTGAAATCGACTTATACCGATAAACTGCCTGGTCAAATCAATTCACAAACAGGACGAGTTCATACCTCTTATCATCAAATTGGCGCGGCAACAGGTCGTTTTTCTTCTTCTGACCCGAATTTGCAGAATATTCCAATCAGAACTGAAGAAGGACGACGTATTCGTCAGGCATTTATTGCACCATCAGGGTATAAAATCGTTTCTGCCGATTACTCTCAGATTGAGTTGCGTATTATGGCTCATTTATCGGGTGATAAGGGGTTATTGCAAGCTTTTGCTGATGATTTGGACATTCACCTTGCAACTGCAGCCGAAATTTTTGATATCCCACTTGCAGAGGTCACCTCAAACCAACGTCGAAGCGCGAAAGCGATCAATTTCGGTTTGATTTATGGAATGTCTGCATTCGGGTTGGCAAAGCAACTGGACATTGACAGACAGTCTGCTGGGCTTTATATGGATAAGTATTTTGCCCGTTATCCAGGGGTAAAAGTATTTATGGAAACCACTCGCAAGCAAGCACGTGAATTAGGTTATGTAGAAACGCTGGTGGGTCGAAAACTGTATTTGCCAGATATTAATTCGCGCAATAGCGGCATACAAAAAGGTGCGGAGCGAGCAGCAGTTAATGCTCCTATGCAAGGTACCGCAGCGGATATTATCAAGTCAGCTATGATCAATATGTCTTCATGTATCAAAAAACATCATTCTCAAGTGCGTATGATCATGCAAGTACATGATGAATTGGTATTTGAAGTACCTGAATCCGAAATTGATATGTGGGTTCCACTGATCAAGGCAGAAATGGGTAAGGCGGCTGATCTGAAGGTTCCACTTATTGTTGAGGTGGGGGTGGGTGATAATTGGGATATAGCTCATTAAAAGGAGTTAAAGAATGAGTATTGCGATGATAGCAGCAATGGCGCGTGGCAATGTGATTGGTTACCAGGGGCAATTGCCCTGGCATGTGTCAACGGATTTAAAGTACTTCAAAACGGTGACCCTCGGTAAGCCCGTGATTATGGGACGTAAAACGTATGAATCAATTGGAAAAGCCCTGCCAGGACGTCAGAATATTATTGTCACCAATAACCCTTATTTTGCAGCAGCCGAATGTGATATTGCTGACAGTCTAGAGCAAGCAATTTTATTGGCACATCCCGAGGTTCATGAGGTAATGATTATTGGAGGTGCTCAATTATTTGAGCAAGGTTTGTTTATAGCTGATAAACTTTATCTCACTCTTTTAGATATGGAAATATTGGGTGATGCGTATTTTCCTGAGTGGCGTATTTTCAACTGGCACGAAACTGAGTCGATTAATTTTTTTGATGAAAAAGCACAAGTAAGTGGAAAATTTATTACGCTCGAGAGACGCGATCCTTAAGGAAAAAACATGATTAAAAAACGGTTTTGTGTGGTTGCGATGCTTGTTGCGGCTCAACTTGCCATACCTCAATGGGCGGTTGCCTCTGTAATTTCGATCAAGCCCAACGCCCCTAAAGTTTATACTGTGGAGCCAGGAGATACGCTCATTGGTATTGCTGCGCGTTATCTGGACGACGCTAGTGACTGGCCATTGTTAATGAAAAGTAACCCTCAAATTACCAATCCTTACCGCCTCTATCCTGGAGAAGTTCTCACCTTAGATAACCAGAACGATCCTCCGCAAATTACGGTGAGTGAGGGTGGAACGATTAAGCTTTCCCCACAAATTCGCAGCTATCCGCTTAATAGACCAATTCCAATGATCCCGCTGGATGTGATTAAACCTTTTTTGAATGCCGCTTTGGTTATCAATGAGGATGGTTTTAAATCTGCGCCTTATGTTGTCGCTCATGCCAACAAATATATTACGACAGGTGCAGGAGATGAAATTTATGTGATGGGTCTTCCCCCCGCAACCAAACGAGGAACTGAGTTTGCGATTTTCCGGGAGGGCGGAGCATATACCGATCCAACTACTAAGCAGGTTTTGGGTTATTCAGCGATTAATGTTGGGTTTGCAGAGGTTGAAAAAATGGGGCAGCCTGCAACGTTGCTGGTAACAGAAACCACGCGCGAAGTCTTGACTGGCGATAACTTGTTGCCTTCAAATCGCGCTCAGTTTAGTAACGATTTTTATCCGTCACTGCCTAATGGATCGATAAAAGGACAAATTATTTCTGTTCTCGACGGCACGACTCAGATTAGTCAATACCAAGTTGTCGTGATCGACAGAGGCCGATTAAATGGCCTGCGCGTGGGTAATTTATTGGATGTTTATCAATTAGGACCCGCGAATTCAAATGCGAAGTGCAATTCGATGAATAGATAGTGGTCAAATGAGGTAAACTGGCCACTCTGAATTGCAATCGGAGTAGCGATGGTTTACA
>JABEVJ010000335.1 GCA_013043985.1 Legionellales bacterium
CTCGGTGTCATTCCCGCGAAGGCGGGAACCCATCCATTAATATGCTCCATGCAAGCTTGACGATGGGTTCCCGCCTTCGCGCTGATGAATCCTCTCATATTTTTAGATCTGGTTTTTTGCTCTGAAAAGTAGAAAAAAACGGTGTCATTCCGTATGGAAGCCGCGTGCATAGGTGGTAGAGTAAACAGGGAATTGTACGGCTGGAGATACGGAACCTAAGTGGAAGGAGTGAAAAAAACAAATGAGCCTCTCGAAAAACCTTTCAATAGGGATGTTTACAGAGATTTAGCCTGATTTTTTCAAAATCTCCCACTTGGGTTCCGTATCTCAAGTCGCATGAAGCTCACGACTCTTATCGCCTTCAAGCGCGACTTTCGTACGGAATGACATCGTTGTTTTCTACTTTTTAGAGTAAAAAACCAGATCTAAAAATATGAGAGGATCACTTAGCGCTTTCGCGGGAATGACATCGAGCGTTCAAATGTATAATGCAAATCCCGAAATATGAGACGCTTCGAGTATATAAGTTGGTGTGAATTTTTTGGGTGTCATCTAGCATCAAAAGTGTCATTCCCACGAAGGTGGGAGCTCATTTATCAGCTTAATCTATTTCCCAAATCGATCCAATGAGGGTTATTTTGTTCAATGAGATTAATTTTCCATTGCCTATTCCATTTTTTTATTTTTTTTTCGCGTAGTATTGCCTCATTTATATCTGAATGAGCTTCATAATACACCAATTGATGAACATTGTATTTTTTCGTGAAACCCTCTATGAGGCCCTCTTTATGCTGAAAAATACGCTGTATTAGGTTGCTTGTTACACCAGTATATAAAGTGCCATTTGGTTTACTTGCTAGCAAATAAACAAAGTATTGCTTCTCCATCGTTTATTCTCCTTAAAAGCAGATTGAAGTGCACCAAAGATGGTTTCCCACCCTCACGGGAATGGCACAGCCAATAACGCGAAACTGACACAGTCGGTAGTAATTGTTTTTAAAATAATATACAAAAACATAAGTGGTGTCAATTTTTTAAGGTGTCATCTAGCATCAAAAATTAATTAATTGTTGTTTTTATAAAATAAGTATTTATATCATCTGTTGTAAATTTTTTTTGGTATCATCCGAACTTCAAAACGGTCATTCCCGCAAAGGTGCTGAGTAATTTTCTCTTATTTTATATTTCGTTTTTTACTCTAAAAAGTAGACAACAACGGTGTCATTCCGTACGAAAGTCGCGCTTGAAGGTGAAAAGAGTCGTGAGCTTCATACGACTTGAGATACGGAACCCAAGTGGGAGATTTTGAAAAAATCAGGCTAAATCTCCGTAAACATTCCTATTGAAGGGTTTTTCGAGAGGCTCATTTATTTTTTCACTATTTCCACTTGGGTTCCGTATCTCCAGCCGTACAATTCCCTGTTGATTCTATCACCTATGCATGCGGCTTCCGTACGGAATGACACCGTTGTTTTCTACTTGTCAGAGTAAAAAATGGGATATAAAATATGAGAGGATCACTCAGCACCTTCACGGGAGTGACAGCTCTGGTGTGAGGCAATAGTTTAAAAATTTTACGTAAACTTATGCAGAGTTTAACTGTTCTCTTTTCCATCTATAAGCAGGATGAGTCATTCGATACTCATGAATGAAGGCAATTTTATTCTCTGTATATTTAATAATACTTAAACCCTGTAATGCATACTCTATCTCTTTTGATATGCAGGCAAAATCCCATTCAAGATAGGCTGTTTCGTTTTTCTCAGAAAAGCAAAAGGACAGGATATCCCATTTATGAACTTTACTATTTGCTTCCATCCAAAATTTAAACCAAAGTTCAATTTCAGAGATTCCATGATAAGTTGGGCCATGCGACTCGATAACAATACAATTTTCAGCCAAGCAGGATATAATCATTGCAAGATTATTGCTTTTCCAACCACTAATATATTGTTGCGTGAGATCAACAGCAAATTTTTCTATCATGACCCGCTAATCTTAATTCCCTTCTCACTCAACCAAGCCGCATTATACATTTTGGACAAATATTTGTTGCCGGTATCACACACAAACGTGACAACGCGTTTAGCGGTCGTTTGTTCCTGGCAATATTTAAGAGCAGCAGCGAGCAGGGTGCCTGTTGAGGAACCGCCTAAAATGCCTTCATGGCGAAGCAGATCATAGGCAGCCTGAAATGATTCTTGATCCGAAACATAATAACCCTTGCTGGCTAAACTCAAATCACAAATGCTAGGTACAAAATCTTCACCAATTCCTTCGACTAACCAAGAGCCGGAAGCTACCTCTTTACCTGTATTAACAAATTCAGCAATGATTGAACCAACAGGATCGGCTATGATCATTTGAGTAGCGGGGGATACCTTTTTAAAATAGCGGCCAATACCGCTTAATGTCCCACCCGAGCCAACTCCACAGACAATGGCATCCACTTTTCCTTCCATTTGTTCAAAAATTTCTGGCGCGGTACTTTTTTCATGAGCCAAAGGATTGGCAGGATTATTGAATTGATCGATATAGAAAGCATTTCCCATCTCATCTGACAGCCTTTTGGCCATGTCTTGATAATATTCAGGATGTCCTTTGGTGACATCAGAGCGTGTCAAAATAACTTCGGCACCCATGGCACGTAAATGCGCTATCTTTTCTGGGCTCATTTTGTCAGGCATGACAATTTTCAAGGGATACCCTTTTAGACTGGCAACTAGCGCCAGCGCGATGCCCGTGTTACCCGCAGTTGCTTCAACAATGGTACTGCCAGGTTTTAATTGACCTGATTTTTCAGCTGCTTCGATCATGGATAAAGCAATACGATCTTTAATTGAACCACCGGGATTTTGATTTTCAAGCTTAAGAAAGAGACGGCAAATGCCCGTATCAAGTTGAGTGACCTCAAATAAAGGGGTGTTTCCAATCATAGAAAGGGTATCGTTAAACAAAGTTTGCATAGCATATTCTCTCAAGTGAGCAAAAAATTTCAACAAGTATAACGATACCTTACTCAAATATCAAACGAGTTACATTGCGTGCGTGCACAATCTTAATGTGGCTTTATGTGTGATGAGAGAAAGGTTAGTGTTTATATTATATTATATTAATATTGACTTAATAATTTTATGCAAAAATATGATTTATGCTTTTAATTTCCTTTTGGCAAAAATAATTCTTATACGGAGATGCACCATGCCTTTAATTTATCATTTAGATGAAAGTTTTGTAAAAAATATAGAACCTTTTTTAAGCCGTCTTGGACTACAAGATATTGACTTGGTAAGTGAAGTTATCGATCCTATTATACTCAAAGAGAAATCACGCCTTGCAGCAAGAAATGATAAACGTGAAGAAGTGCTAGATTATCACGGCTTCGACACAAAATTAAAAACAGTCGTCATTCAAAAGCTACAAGAACAAGAGAATGATTTAATTGGCAAGATAGGCTTGCAGCTTTCATCCATTGATATCAACAATATTGAGCTATTTATACAAAAACTGAATGAACAAGCAGCATCTTATCCTAAAGAAAAGTTACTTGCTCAAGCAAAGCTCTTTAAACTCTTGCATCAAAAACAAATTAATTATCCTTTTCATATGTTATGGCAAGTAGTGATTGATGGAAAAAATCATAAGGATGGCGCTTATGCATTTGAAGATGAGGCAGGTTATGTTGTGGCAGCTCTCAATACATTTACTCTTGCACTCGAACAATCACATCCAATATCTTCAGGCGACATCAAAAAATTACATGCACATGCTGTTGAAAATGTGTATCGAATTGATGGTAATGCGTTTGCCCTTCATCCAGAAACATCTACAATTACGGCTAACATATTTACCAAAAAAATTGGTTCGTTCAGTTCATTTGGCTCTTATAGCTTGGAAATGATTGATGAAGATGATTTTCAGTGTGCTAAAAATGAAAAAGAGATCAGAAGGCCTGCTTCTTATCTTGCTCCATGGATACATAAAACGGTGGTCAATGAATCTTTGGTCGATGAATATATGGTAAAAGTAAATTATAATTACTATAACGGTTACGAAGTTTTATTAAATAACATTCTTACTACGCATTATCAATTAATTGAGCGAGCAGAAAATGGCATTGAGGAATTACTGGCCTGTATCTATTTATTTAGAGAAATAACGATCCATCACTTTTTTTCTGATGGTAACTTAAGAACAAGCCTACTCAATTTCAATTCATTATTAGTAAAATATGGATTTAATTTGATTATTTTTGAAAATCCGAATCGTCATGATTTTCATAGACCTTATAAATTTGCTAGAAAAGTGCTGAATGCCATGGTAAATATAAGCGACGAATTGAAAAATAAGGCATTGATATTTTTAAACGAGCAGTTTAAAGGTAGAGAAAATATTTCGTGGCAAGAATGGCAAAATCAGCTCATCAGAGAAAAAATGTTGTCAGAAAAAATTGACAATGCAATTAAAAAAGATGATATTTATGAGTTTGAAAAATTGCAAACATTGAATGACTTGGATGTTAAAAATTATCTTCAGTCATTTGTGTTAAATAATGCTATTAGTGTTCTTCAAAAATATGAAAATGAACTTCAAAATATTATTCAAAACAATCCAAAAATCTGGGCTGATTTATTTACAACTGCTGCATCATACCCCAGACTTGAACCGGTATTAGACTTCTTCATTAAAATTGATACCGATAAAAAATTTATTGAATCGGACGCATTAAGTTTAGCAATTGAGCGACAAAATCAAGGGGCTATTGCACGGTTAATTAATTATGAATTTATCGGCAATACAGGTAAACGACTTAAAAATACATTTCTTCATGCTGCATGTGCTTATCCTAATTTTGAAGCAATAGAAGCCTTTTTCAGAAAAAATCCTTTAGCCATTATTAAAGAAAATGCGAATGGAAAAACACCTATAGATGTGTTTTTCGATTACCATAGATTTGAGAATGATTTGTATCTCTCCTTTTTGACATTGATTTTGAAAAATGAAGATTGCGTAAATGAGTTGAAAAAAAATAGAAATAGTGACAAATTGTTGCCTTTTTATGTTTTTATTTTGCGCACAAAAAATACGGAGTTATTTAAAGGTATGTTAGAAAAAGGTTTGTTAGACGGTAAGTCAAATATTTACCAAAAAATCATCTTTTCTCTTATTATTGAAAATAAAATAGAAGATTTTATTTTCATATTAAATGAAAAAGTGAAAAAAATGAACTCTATTATTCATGGAAAAACAAAAACGATCATGCAGACATATTTTTTGAATGGTAATTTAAGAAGCAAATTGAGTGACATGTCAAATAACATTAAACATAATTATACACACAATATTAAAGATATAATAAAAGATTTTGAAAACTTACCTGAGGAAGTTCATCATTGTACGAAACCTCTTTTTATTTCAGCTTTCAATGAAATAATGGGTAATCAACGAAATAATAACAAAAAGTCTGTTGTATCCTCAGTTACTTCGATTCTCTTTAGTTCCAGAACGCGGGAAAATTCAACTCGGCACAATTTGAACTATAATGTGGGCAATAATCATTCCGATCAAATTTCTTCAACATATCCTGAGGGATCGACACATAATTTTATCCTGAGATGATAGTTCAGAGTAGCCCATATTAGCGGAAATAGTGCACATATATTTGATGTTTAATTCTTTAGAAAAGAGCTTAAAAAGAGATGCTCCATGGAAAGAGCGTAATACGGGGTGGTTTTCCCCCGTATTACGCTCTTTCCAATAAATACCCTTCTTTTACCACTTTTCTAAAACGGTGAAATGCAAACTTATGTGCATTTTTCTCGCTAATACGGGCTACAGCATTACCGCTAACCGATTAAAAATTAACGATTTTTAATCAATGTATGTGTCGATACCTCAGGCTATATACCCGAAGCGTTTCATATTTCGGGATTTATGACGCCGTTACTTTTAGCATTACTTTAGCTCCAAGACAGCTAACTCCTTCTCAGGGCAGTTGTAAGCACAGACAAAAGTGCCAGAGGGAGTGATTGATTCAAGTTTCACGTCAAAACCCCACAGATAATGCAAATGTTTTAAAACCTCTGTTGTGTCATCAGAAAGTGGTTTTCCATCTTGCTGAACATGCCTTAGCGTGAGCGAGCGATCGCCTCGCATGTCCACGTTGTAAACTTGAATATTAGGCTCGGTCAAACTTAAATTATATTGATTAGAAAGTAATTCGCGTATTTTTCGGTATCCTTGTTCATCATGGATTGCTGAAACAACGAGCTCGGTGTTGGTTGGGTCATCCAGTATGGCAAATAATTTCAATTTTCGTATAATATGAGGTGATAAATATTGAGCAATAAAACTATCGTCTTTAAAGTTTCGCATCGCAAAATCAAGGGCTTTTTCCCAGGGTTGTCCAACCAGATCAGGAAACCATTCTTTATCTTCATTGGTTGGATTTTCACACATACGTCGAATATCAGCAAAAATAGCATAACCTAATGCATAGGGATTCAAGCCATTGTAGTGTTTATCATAAAATTCATTTTGTTGAATGACACTCGTATGATTTTCAATAAATTCCAGCATAAACTCATCAGTTAAAAGCTTTTCATCATATAAAGCATTGATCAAAGTATAGTGCCAAAAAGTCGCCCAACCTTCATTCATCAATTTGGTTAATCGTTGTGGATAAAAATAGCAGGCTATTTTACGAACAATTCGAATAATTTCACGTTGCCATGGCTCAAGCAGCGGGGCATTTTTTTCAATAAAATACAATAAGTTTTCTTCCGGCTCTTTCGGAAAAGGAGCGAGTTCAGGCTTGATTTTTTTTTGCGGTTTATGGGTATGAGGAATGGTGCGCCATAAGTCATTGACTTGTGCTTGCAAATACGTTTCACGCATTTTTTGACGTGCTTTTTCTTCTTGCAACGATAAGGCTTGAGGCCTTTTATAACGGTCAACACCATAATTTGATAGGGCGTGACAAGCATCAAGCAACATTTCAACCTCATCGATTCCATATCGTTCTTCGCATTCAGCAATAAAATTACGCGAAAAAACAAGATAATCAATGATAGATTCTGGATTTGTCCACGTTGTGAATAAATAATTTCCTTTGAAAAACGCGTTATGACCATAACAGGCATGAGCAATGACAGTTGCTTGCATAACTAGCGTATTTTCTTCAAGCAAATAAGAAATGCAGGGATTCGAGTTAATGACCATTTCATAGGCTAAGCCCATTAGTCCTCGTTTGTAGCTTTTTTCAACGTTAATATATTGTTTTCCAAAAGACCAATGATAATAACCGAGGGGCATACCAATGGTCGCATAATTATCCATCATTTGTTCGGCATTGATGATTTCAAGTTGGTTTGGATAAGTGTCAAGACCAAAGCTGGCAGCTACACGCGCGATTTCGCGCTCATAATGTTTGAGTGTACTGAAGCTCCATTCTGAACCAGAGGGTAATTTTTTACGTTTCATTTATCTTTTCGCCTGAATAAGTCATGTAAAACAGGGTAAATATCTTTGATATTATCAATGCTTCGCATAGAGAAGTTTTTATGATGCTCTTGCAGGGTGAGATACGTTTTCCAGAGACTTTGGTGATGTCTTGGCATAATTTCAACATAAGCATAATATTGAATAAAAGGTAAAATTTTATCATTCAAAATTTCACCACATAACGGAGAGTCGGCATTCCAATTGTCTCCATCAGAAGCTTGTGCAATATAGATATTCCAGTCAGCAGAGGGAAAGCGTTCAGTCATAATTTTGTGAACGAGCTCCAGGGCACTGGATACAACGGTACCTCCTGTTTCCCGGGAGTAAAAAAATTCTTGTTCGTCTACTTCTTTGGCTGCAGTATGATGACGGACAAACACAATGCGAATCGTTTTATAATTGCGATTAAGAAAAAGATACAACAGAATAAAAAATCGCTTAGCAAGCTCCTTTTTTTGTTCATCCATGGAGCCTGAGACATCCATTATGCAAAACATGACGGCCTGAGTTGTCAGTTTAGGACGTTGCAAATGGGTATTAAATCGTAGATCAAAACTATCAATGAATGGAACCTGTTTTTTTTTCTTTTTTAGCTCACGAATCTGTTTATCAATCAGATTTGATTTTTTTAGCTTTGTTGACGAGGTTTCAGTTTCCTGTAAATTTTTTGATTGCTCTAACTCATCAATTTTTTTATCATAATTACGTTTAAATGTTAAGCGCCTGGCAATGGCATTCCTAAATGTTCGCAGAATATTTAAATTGGGTGGGGTGCCAACTTTGCTAAAACCACCCTGTATGGTTTCCATCATTGGAATTTCAGTTAGCTTAGTTTTAATTAAATCAGGTAACTCTAGATCATCAAAGAAAATCGACAGAAATTCTTCTTTAGTAATATAAAAGCTGAAATCATCGCTTCCTTCACCTGTATCACTGGCCTCACTATCGCCGCTACCACTTGCGCCAGATGAGGGACGGTGCAGTTTATCGCCTTTTAAAAACTCTTGGTTACCGGGTAAAACAAATTCGCGCCGACCACCCGCACCATGATGAATTTTGGGCTCATCAATGTCGCGCCGCGGGATAATGATGCGTTCACCGCTTTCAATATCTTTAATGCTGCGTTTTTGAATGGCTTCAGAAACAGCTTCTTTAATTTGCTGTTTAAAGCGCCTGATAAAGCGCTGTCTATTGACTGCACTTTTGTTTTTGCCATTTAATCGTTTATCGATGAATTGGCTCATGCCGTTTTTTCCTTATGAGGCTTTTCTGACTCGTAAATACCAGTCACATAGCAGGCGAACCTGTTTGGCAGTGTAACCTTTATCCACCATTCTTGAAATAAATTCCTCATGTTTCTTTTTATCTTCAGTCGATGCTTTTGGATTAAATGAAATGACAGGTAATAGACTTTCAGTATTGGAAAACATTTTCTTTTCAATCACAGCACGCAGTTTTTCATAACTGTTCCAAAGAGGATTTTTACCTTTATTATTGGCTCGTGCACGAAGAACAAAATTCACCACTTCATGCCGAAAATCTTTGGGGTTACTGATGCCAGCAGGTTTTTCTATTTTTTCCAGCTCATCATTTAGTGCGCTGCGATCGTAAATTTCACCTGTATCCGGTTCGCGGTAATCTTGATCTTGAATCCAAAAATCAGCATATGTGACATAGCGATCAAAAATGTTTTGACCATATTCCGAATAAGATTCAAGATAGGCAGTTTGAATTTCTTTTCCAATGAATTCAATATAACGTGGAACTAAATATTCCTTTATATAGCGCATATATTGATCTTGTGTTTCTTTTGGAAATTGTTCTTGCTCAATTTGTTTTTCCAAGACATAAAACAAGTGTACGGGATTAGCACCAATCTCGGTATGATCGAAGTTAAAGACTTTAGATAAAATCTTAAATGCAAAACGGGTAGATAAGCCTGTCATGCCCTCGTCTACACCAGCATAATCTCTGTATTCTTGATAGGATTTAGCTTTAGGATCGGTATCTTTAAGATTTTCACCGTTATAAACCCGCATCTTAGAATAAATACTGGAATTTTCAGGCTCTTTGAGGCGTGAAAGAATTGAAAATTCAGAGGCAATCTCCAGCGTGTCAGGTGAGCAGGGGGCTTTACGCAACGAGCTGTTATCAATCAGTTTTTGATAAATTTTGACTTCTTCAGAAACACGAAGCACATAGGGAACTTTAACAATGTAAATACGATCAAGGAAAGCTTCATTATTTTTATTGTTTTTAAACGCGGTCCATTCAGATTCGTTGGAGTGAGCAAGAATAATCCCATCAAAGGGAATCGAAGAGAGCCCTTCTGTGGCATTATAATTACCTTCTTGCGTTGCGGTTAATAAGGGGTGCAAGACCTTGATAGGTGCTTTAAACATTTCGACAAATTCAAGCATTCCTCGATTGGCTAAACATAATGCACCTGAATAACTGTAGGCATCAGGATCATTTTGTGAAAAGTTTTCCAGTTTTCGAATATCAACCTTGCCCACTAAGGATGAAATATCCTGGTTATTTTCGTCACCAGGCTCGGTTTTTGAAATAGCGACCTGATCGTAGATAGAAGGGTAACATTTAATGACCCGAAATTTTGAAATGTCACCATTGTACTCGTGTAAGCGTTTGACCGCCCAAGGAGACATGATAGTTCGAACATAACGCAACGGAATATTATATTCTTCTTTCAGGATTTTCCCATCTTCCTCAGGGGAAAACAGGCTCAAGGGGGATTCATGCACTGGCGAGCCTTTAATTGCGTAAAAAGGTTCTTTTTGGATTAAAGCTTTTAAACGTTCTGCGAGTGAGGATTTACCCCCTCCAACAGGTCCGAGTAAATAGAGAATTTGTTTTTTCTCTTCTAAACCTTGTGCCGCATGTTTAAAAAAAGCCACCAGTTGCATAATTGTTTCTTCCATGCCATAAAAATCTTCAAAGACTTCATAACGAGGAATAACTTTGTTTGAAAAAATGCGGCTTAACACGGGTTCTTCCCGAGTATCAGTCAGTGTTGGTTCACCAATGGCTTTCAATATTCGTTGAGCTGCATTGGCGTAGACACTGGGATCTGCTTTACATAGATTTAAGTACTCTTCAAGGGAATATTCTTCCTTTTTGTGTTCTTCATAGCGAGTGTGAAAGTCTTTAATGATGCCCATGAATTAATTCCTTATTGCATAAATCAAATATATCTTAGAAGCCCTTTCAAGGTAGCAATGGTATTGATTTTATTATAGTGTATTTACCTGCCTATACCAATCTTAAAGTTGAGCTTGCTTTTTGGTGCATATTTTGAGCAATAAATAAAATACTTTCTTAATAAACACTTAATGTGATTAAATTATCATATGATATCCATAATCATTAAAAAAGAGATAAATTTTTATGTTCAACTTTCCATTTTTGAATCAAGATTATTTTTTTAAAGAGTTCCTTCCTCCAAAACCTGAATTAACACCAAATGATATATTTGAAGACAATTGGCTTGAGCAATTTGCAGACCTTCTCGTCAGTTCACTGCCGATTTCTGAGGAAAATCGTAAAAATAAAATGGATTTTTTAAGTGGGAGGATCAAAACTGTTCATCTTGAGCCTGTTGCACCCGCAAACGATTTGAAAGAGGAAGAGAAGCAAAAAAAAATTGCGGCTGAAAAAAGGAGGATAGAGCTCCTTACCCAGAGTTTGCAATTACTCTTCAAAATACTGAGAGGCGAAAAAGTACGAATTGATGAACAGCTAAGAATGCTGGAAGCAGATATAGAAAACTTGGAAAATATACAAAATAATAATGTAGCAATCGAGCAAAATGAGCAGGAGCGTATAAAAAAGCGTCTTGCAGAAACCTGTAATCGACGCGATATTACTCTGTATGATAAAGAAAAAAGCTTGGATGATAGAAGAGCAATTTATGAGGAGATTGAAAATCACCTGGGTGATTGTCCAGGAGGGCTCCAAATTCGAGTCAACCTTTGGCTGACTAAATTGACTTCTCCACAAAACCTGCAGCAACTCTTGACACGAGTTAGAATTAGATTGTTGGACAACGTTGTTAGCTATGCGATTGAACTTGTGAAAAGAAATATTAAAAATAGTAATCTCCCAACAGAAGAAAATGCTGAGCCCATCGATCCCGTCCCTCGTGAAGAGATTAGTAGAATAATAAATGGATTAAAAGCGCAAACAGTGCATTTGCTTAATATAGTCACTTTCTATGCACATCCCTTGTTAGGAGTACCTATCATCAGTCAGCATGATCACGTTACTTTGGATGGATTAGATGATGAAAAAAAGCTGATTGAGTTTTCTTTGGCAGCAGTTTTTGATAAAAGATATCAGTTATTTTCAATTATTTATGAGGTCATTGACGAAATTAAACTAATATTAGGTAATCAAGGCTATTATAGAGGTTATTTAGAGAAAGGTTACAAACTTCCTGCTTTTGATGGGATGGCTAAGTGTATTGCAAAGCTCTTTGATATAGAGGTTGACTATAACAAATTATTTATAGTAGAAGGGGATATTGATGAGGGAGGGAAAGTTGTTGACTTAAATGTGGATATGTTAGCTAGAACTATTTTTTGCACTTTAGTAAAAGATAAAGCACTGTGCTTAGATGAAGGTGAGGAAAAAGTCTGCAATACACTCGCGGCTTTTTTTCAACAGTTTGAGCGGAACTGTTTGCATAATAATTTAAAGAGTTTTGTTGTTGCTGATCCAGAGTACGGAAGTGGTTTACCAGAAGAAAAATATGCAAATTTTAACTATAATCTAGAAAAATTAATGCCAAACGAAAATAACGATAGAGCCATTATTCATATGATGGAATTTTTTTATTCCTATCTGTCTGAAAGCGATATTAAGGAGCTTTTTTCAGGAGTTCTACTCTCAGAAGAGGAATTTTGCTCTTCAGTTAATGAGATGTTCTGGGCTTGCTCTTCGCATTTGCAAGGTTTTTTACTGTCTTATCAACCACAAAAAGATAAAAACAGTGAGCATGATAAAACAGGCTTATTGGATTATGTGACTACTTATTGTTCACTTGAAGAAATCGACCGCTACTTAAATAAAATTATCACATTTACGCCGGAAAAAAGAAGAGAAATTTTTGCAGTACTTCATGATGCACATTGTTTGAATGAAGAAGATTGCTTAGAAGAACAACCCGAAGACAAGTGGGGCATACCGCTTGTTGATCAGTTGCGTCAATTTTCAACTGAAAATAGTCTGTTTACTATGGAAAAGAAGCAGGACATCTATGAGTTTTTATGGGGGTTGGCGAGCAATCCTAAATTAGGTTTCGCGGAAAAATATATTCGCAATATTTATAGCAGCTTATCTCTTTACAGAAATTTGAATGCTTTCCTGGCTCAACATCAGGAATACGATATACAATTGGTAGAACTCACTTCGTTACAAGAATTATTGAAGGAAGAAGAGGCGGGTTACCTTTGCCAGAATGATTTTAAAGAATCTATTATGAAAATGATCAAAGAAATTATTCAAGCATCTTTCTTTTTTATGGATTGGCTGATTTTTGATAAAAACAACAGAATCAGTAGCGAAAAAGGCCAATTAGAAAAAATTTTGAGTGAAATCCCTCTTTTTTTGAATGAAAGAATTGATACTAACCCCTCCTCATTGATTTCTATATTGAATAAATTTGAAAATAAGCCTCATTTCAAACAAAAACTAATGCATGAAATGCAAATAATCAATTTTGAAA
>JABEVJ010000336.1 GCA_013043985.1 Legionellales bacterium
AGCATTTTTAAGCTTCAGTGCTAAAATCTTAATTATTTGATAGCAGCTAACCTATTAAAAATCCAAGACTTTTTATCAATTTATGTGTCGATACCTCAGGGTATATAACCCGCTATTTGATAGCTTTTCCAAAACTGATACTTGAACTATTTTCAGTATTTTCTTTAATCGGCTTGTCAGTTGAACTCTTATGAAGATCAGTTCCCGATTTAGACAATGGCTTAAAGCTGGCGGTAGAAGATTTTCCTTTATCTATCACATTATTACTTGATACCGAACTCAAATCAGTTTTAGATTTGCTTAAGTCGTTTACTGCAAACTCACTTTTTTGTTTGTCACTTACATTAGTGGTTAAGCCTGCTTTTTGCCGGGCATTAAAATAAATCTTGTCTGCATTTTCGGTTTTCATCATCTCATTAAACCGTTTCTGATAAGCCAGAGGCAGGTAACCAGGCTCAACAGTCGCCCTTGGATTTTGCCCTAAAATATGACGTGTCATATCAAGAACCGACTCATATCGTTGATCAGAGGATACGAATTTACCACTGACTTTCATAGGCTCACCAAACATATCTCTTTTTACGGTAAGCCCAGGAACCTGCTCAAACGTTCCATCTTTATTTTTTTTAATACCTTTTTTTATTTGCTCTTGAGTTGCTGTTGGAAAACTGAGTTTAGCCCAAGTTAAGTCAAAATGGTTTTTACCTTTTGTGATGAGCTTATCCGAAGCAGTACACCATCCCGATAATCGATCCTGGTATGCTATTTGTTTGTTCGGTGTATCAAAGCGCACATGAGCTGACGTCTTGCCATCTTTCTCTTGTAAATCAATGGAATAACAAAGTTTATTAGCCAGGCTTGCGCCATGAGAGAGTGGATCATATCCATGTTTTTTCTTAAAGTCAGCGGCCGCACTGTTTAGCGCCATACTACGTGCAGCAAACTTGAATACACTGATATCGGGTTCGAGCATAAGTTTTTGAAGCCGAGCAAGCTCAAGCCGTTCAGCCTCGACAGGAAGCGCAGCGGGATCAGCAAATAAATTTTCTACAGGGGTGACAAAATATTCATAATTACGCGTTTTCAGCTCTTCAAGACGCTTATTTAAGCCATCACCATTTTGGCTAGGGCGTGTAAATTCATCTCGTAATGCTTGTCCGGTCAGTCCAATACCTCTAAAACGTTGCAAGTCATGCTGCGCATCTTGCAAACGTTGTAAAAAAGTTTGTTCGCGCTTTTCATAGACTTCCTTTAGATTGTTCAGTTGCGTTTGCTGATACTCTTTAAAAGCAGCGCGTTGATTTTTTTCAAATTCGTCAGACTTTAAATTAGGGTCTTTAAGTTTGGCATTTCGCGTATAAGTAGAAAGTTGCTTATTGAAATACTCCTCTTCAGCGATGAGGTGAGCTTCCAGCTTTGCTTGAGCAGCTTGATAATTTGTTTGAAATTTCTTGCAAACCGCATCGATATTCGTGACTGATGCACTATCTATATTTTGAGGGTTTGCGCTATCGGGTAAAAGAGCAAATTTGTATTCTGGGCTGTCCTCCAGCTTGATGGCTGTTGCTTTATCTTCATCCAGTATTTGTTTTAGAGTCTCGCCAAAACTACCACGAGTGGTGTCGGTATCGCTTTTTTCGGATGCCGCAAGTCCACTAGCAGATGTACTTCCTGCTACGAATTGGGTGGCCGATTGTTTATAGCGGGAATAGAAATTTTCACTTGATGAATCAAATTTAGCATAAAGGTTAGAGCTTGCCGAGGAGGAGCTGCTTTGTGTCTGTGATGAGATACCCTGTGGTGTGTCGTTAGGCATAATGGATGCTCACTTTTAAAATAAATTTATTATTCCCTAAGTATATCACCAGATGGCATTTTTTGACAAAAAATGCAGTTGTGCGGTTTGTAAATGTTGACAGCGTCAAAAAAATAAGGTAAGGGTAGCGTATGGTTGATGTCACGTAATGTGGAAATATACGCAACTAAATATGTGATTATAATAGCTTTCCTATTGACCTTTCTAAAAATTTCAAGATAATAGGAGACGTGCCGGGCATATCTTATGTGAGATGGCGTTGTCGCGTGTTCCGATGGAAAAAGATAATATATACCTAAGTCTTATTGGTACAAAAGGGTATGAGGCTACTTGGAGAGCCATAAAATGAAAATAGTTAGCATGATTTTCTTGATTATTATGACCATGGCAGCCAGTCCTGCTATGGCTGACGTCTATATGGGAACCGCTTCTGAGCCAACCTGGTCGCCGCTTTATCCAACTTCGATGACGACCATGCCTGGAAAATCAGCTGGCTCAGCATCCAACGATATCATTATGCCAACTGACTCGGCTATTCAGGGGACTCCTCCCACGCCGCAGATTGAGCAGCCCACACAATTTACCGCTACTTATAGCCCTTCGGCCAGCTCATATTCCCAGACAAATTATGCAGGCGGCGCTCAAGTGGCACCGCAATCCAGCGTAACACCTTATGGCACACTTCCATGTCAAAGTCAGCAAGTCGATATGGTTTACGGTAAAGGCCCGCTGACGCCAGTTCCTTGTCCGACAGCCGCTGGGGTATTGGGAGTGCGCCCAGTCAGCTATCGCGTTACAACGGGCTCATTGAAAGACAATGTTCAACGCATGGTAAAAGAGAGCCATTGGGGTGAGGTTGTTTGGAATGTGCCGAATGATTATCGCTGGATGGGTAATGTTACCATTACCGCGACTTCGATTCAGGGAGCACTCGGTCAATTGCTGGCACCATACCCGGTGCAGGCTGTTTTTTATGATACTAATCGAATTGTGGATATTGAGCCACGGAGACAAGCGTAATGACTAAGTTTTTGAAGAAATATTACCTTCAACGCCAAAAATTCAAGCGTGTAAAGTATATCAGTATTGCTGCATTGTCGCTGCTGGTGCTTGTATTGACTGCTTGCCATAATACGCTGTATGACGTTTCAAAGGCCAATACAGGAAATGTAAAGAGTCAAATTGATGGAATAGAACAACAACAGTATCCTCGTCCGTCTTCAGTTGTTGAAGAAGAGCAGCCCTATGTTGATGTAACGCCCATCAGTTTAAAACGTCCCCCATCCTGGTATTCTCAGCCTATTACACTGCATGGTAATAACTTACCAATGAACTTTTATGTTTCACAAATTACTTCTGGAACGGGTGTGCTGGTTAATTATGATCCTAGTATACAGCCTAGCAAGTTGATTTCTATTGAGTACACAGGAACCGCAAAGGGGGCGATGGATTATATATCCAATAAAGCGAACTATTATTATTATTATGAAAAGTCAACTAAACAGCTTAACTGGTCTGCACTTGAAACAAAAATTTTCGATGTGTCATTTATGCCAGGCTCATCGCAATATCAGTTAGGGCAATCGGGCGGCGGCGGCGGTTTATCATCTGGCGGCTCAAGCAGCTCTTCTAGCAGCAGTTCTTCAAGTAGCTCAGGTGGTAGTACCTCAACCAGCGGCTCGGGATACGATTTCAGCCAGGACACCCAGTACAGCAGTACAACTGGTACCCTCTCGGTCTGGGATGACTTAACGACAACGATTAATAATTTACTTTCAAAAGATGGAACAGCGACCATTTCACAATCCACAACAACGGTGACCATCCATGATCATCCTCAAAATGTGGCTTCAATTGGGCGTTTTATTGAAAAAATGAACAGTGAAATGTCTCGGCAGGTTCGTATTCATGTACAAATTCTGGCGATACAATTAAGTAAGAATTTTAATGAAGGTATTAACTGGAACTTGGTAAAACAAGCGGGTGCGAACAAGTTCAGTGTTTCTGGTAATATGGCATCTAATGCAGGTAATCTGAATACTTTATCGCCCGTTGGTATTACCTGGGCAGTAGGTGGAACAGGCTCTCTTGCAGGCACGGATATGTTGATTGAAGCATTGCAGCAACAGGGAATAGTGAGCAAAGTTTCTGAGCCAACGGTCACCACCCTGAATAATCAGGTAGCAACAATTGCCTTGCAGAGTCAACAGGCTTACATTAGCGGTTACTCCAGCGGTAGTGTTTCAACGGGTGTTGCAGCGTTACCTTCACCCAGTGTGAGTACTTTAGTGACAGGTTTTAATTTGTATTTACTTCCCAAAATTCAGGGGCAGAAAGTTTACTTGCAAATTAGTACTATTTTGTCTGATTTAGTCAGCCTTGAAACCTTTAATGCTCAAACCGGGCAGCCCGTGACTTCAACAACAACGCCAGCTTCGACCAGCTCGAGCTCAAGCAGTGGCACGGTTATTGAGACCCCTCAAAACGTACAGGAACCGCTCGTTGATTATCGCAGCTTTAATCAGCGTACAATGATTCCCGATGGTGCGACGCTTATTCTGGCAGGATATAAAGAAAACGATAATGCTGCCGATCGCTCGAAATTTTTCAATTCAGCTTTACTTGGCGGTTCAGGTGCGACAACGGGAACCATTGAAGTGCTCGTCTTAATTACCCCAACTATTATTTCGACGACAGGTAATACTTTATACAATAGTTCAGGAGTCCAATAACGCCATGCCAGCTCTGATACGTGAGGATGGAGAGCAGTTTGCAGTTTATACCTATCGTGAAATACTGAGCGGAAAAAGTCTTTCAGTCTTACGCCGTGAGGCACTGATTATTTCTCGCGAAAATGGACGATTTGCCCGTTTTTTTTCAGTTGGCAATAATGAGGTAGAGGGCGTTTTTTCAGGGGATAGCGGATATTTAATTGGTGAACTCATTTGGCGCCATTTTGGTACACCAGATGATTTGCTTTATTGTGAGGCACTGTCTGATGGCGAAAATGCACTCTTAATTGTCGTACGTGGCGGCAGCATATATTTGGATGCACAAATACCAATTGCTAACGTGGTTGATGAATTTATTTCTTTATCTGCAGGTGAAAACCAGTATCAAATTTACGTTTATGGTGATGTACCCATTGCAGAATTTCCATCGGATGAGAAATTTGCGTTTGAAGCGTCTCAGGTGGAGTCTTTTATTGAACTTGACACCCCTGTTTTTCCGACATTAGAGGTTGACGAGACCTTTAAGCTACAGCCGATAGATATGGCACTTGCAAGCTATAAGACAAGTTCACCAGTAGCAACTAAAGCAATTATTACTGTAATTTTTTTAGCTATTTTACTTTATGTGGGCTGGAAAGTGTTAGCACCGCCGCCGCCGCCGCCTGTAGTAATAAAAAAAACGGCTCCGGTGCTGACGCAGCAACAGGTTAAAGCCAATCAGCAAAAATATGCTACTTACCAATCTTCATTAATGTCGCCAGCACCCTCAGATATTCTGATGGCTGCGTCAAACGACATCGAGTTGTTATTAACAATTCCTGGATGGACGCCAATCAGCATGACTTATACTCCACAGGGTCTGGCATTTGGCTTAAAAACCAATGGGGGAGATTTAGGTATTCTTTTAGCTTGGATTAAAACTAATCACGTTGAATTACAGGCTGCGTCAGGTAAGGCTACCCTATTTTTCCCGTTGAATCTGGAAAATCGTGCCAAGCCAAGAATCATCTATAATTTACGTGATACCGTTGCATCTTTGTATGATATTCTGAAGCGCGTAATTCCGAATACGGGCCCCAGTTTAGGAGTAACCACTTCTCAAAACAACTACCGACAAAGCTTATTGACAGTTAATTTTACTGGATTAGCTCCAGAAAGTATGGTTTTGTTGGCGAAGGAGTTACAGCCTTATCCTATTATCTTACAGAAACTTACCTTAACGATTGATAGCGGGATTTTGTCAGGCACAATGCAGTTTCAAATTTTAGGGGTATAAATAAATGAGTTTTGTCGATAATGTCAAACAACTTGACACTAAACAGAAAGGAATGCTGGTTGCGACAATTGGTTGTCTGGGCTTGGTTATATACCTGGCCTATACTACTTTTTTCCCCGGAGGAGGGACGCCTGCATCAAGCAAACCATTGTCGCCTGCCATATCCTCTGAGCCAGTTGTTATTGAATCAGCCCCAAGCGGAAACTCGTCACCTCAAATGCCAGCGTCTAATGGCATGACAGGTGCTATTCCTGCAAATTCTCCAGTTAATGCCCATCCTGACAATCAAAATACGGCTAATCCTCCCACCCCAGCTAATTTGGCTCTGTTGGCACAAAGTCAACAAATGCAACAACAATATATTCAGATGGTTAACGAGTATCAATTGGCACAGTTGCAACAAAAGCTTGCGGCAGTTGATTCACAGATTGCAGCTTCAAAATTAACGACAACGAAGTCACTGGTTGAATTAAAAAAACTGCAGCCTCTGCTTGGTTCGCAGTATGGTAGTACTCAAGGTGTGAGTAATGCTGGAGAGCCAGCTACAAGCAGCACACCGCAAGGATTTCAAACGATGTACGTTGGTCAGGTTAATGGTGTATGGCAAGCTATGCTTGTTTCAGATGGCCAATATTATCAGGTTGGAGCTGGCATGCGTTTGCCAGACGGCTCTGTTGTCAGTCAGATAACGGTGCGTGGAGTTGTCATCACGACTGCGAGCGGAACGCCGATGTTTCTGCCGATGACAAAAAACTTAGATTAAATAAGTATAGCCAAACCCACTAAGTTGTCGACAAGGCGCAAGCAAGCAAGGCGAGGGAGTGTATATAGAAATACATGACTGAAGCCGAGCGAGCTTGCAACGCAATATACAATTTAGTGGAGAAGGCTAGAAAAGGAAGAAAATGATTTTTGATAAATTTCGAAAAAAAACCCCAGAGCCT
The DNA here is from genome assembly GCA_013043985.1 of Legionellales bacterium. Classification (GTDB taxonomy): domain Bacteria; phylum Pseudomonadota; class Gammaproteobacteria; order UBA1113; family UBA1113; genus JABEVJ01. The sequence goes on from JABEVJ010000336.1 coordinate 6,769, forward strand.
CAACCTAAAGAGACTATTGTTCGTGAGCTGTATTTGATCCGACATGCCGATGCGTTAGATGAGTTTAGTCGAGGAGATATTGGTAGGGTTTTAAGTGATAAAGGATTTCAACAGGCAGAAAAAACGGCTCAATTCCTGAATAAATCCGGCGTACTTCCTGATGTTATCATACATAGCGGGGCAGTTCGTACGATGAGTACAGCTGAGACGATTGCACTTGTATTGGGTAAAGAAATATCGCTGATTGAAGCTTCAGCACTTTATAATGTGAGTGCTGACGAGTGGTTGGCGTTTATTCATAGCATTGACAATGATTTAAGAATAGTAGTTGCTGTTGGGCATAATTTTGGCATTAGTGAATTTGCCTCTCAATTAAACGGTAGTACTTTAGATCGTCTTGAAAATGCTGCGGTTTACGGTTTTCAATTTCATATTGATACCTGGGATGAACTTAAAAAAGGGAGAGGAAAATTGATTATCCAATTTACACCTGTTTAATACAGTAATTGTTGTCGCGTAATATGTTCAAAATTCGCACAGGGCTGTAGCCCTCAATAAGTCTGTAAACAATAATGATTATTTCATTGCTCTTTACAGATAAAATGAACTTGAACAAACGCTTGGATTTGCAGACTTACTGAGGGGTAACGCTGAAATATCCCTCAGTCTGCCTGCAAATCCGGCATTCGTTAAAATTTATCGAATGATGAATATATCCATCGCACGTCAAGTGCGATGGGTGTATACCCATCTTTTACCTACCATGGTTTGCTTTCTACGTCCAAAAAATTCTTGCTGTACAACTGTTCTTTTTTTTTGATCAGTATCGTAACGTGAAAAGAGATAGAAAAAAATATTTTGAAAAAAAGGAAAAAAAGGAAAAAAATGAAAATACAAGACACAATAAAATTATTGGTGGATTCTCTAAACACAATGGGTTTTCCAGATAAAAAAGAGGATATGAAAGAACATATAGAGCAATTAACTTTACCCAAAGTAAAAAAATGGCATGGAGATATATTAAAATTTAGCGATTTACTTACAAGTTTTTCAAAAACTATTATTGATAACACGAAGCAAAGTAAAAAAGATGCAGGAGAAGATTGGTTTATTAATCAAAGAGAAAAAAATATTTTTATTTATTTCATAACCCATGATAGTAATATTGCCAAGAAATTAAATGATTTCTTAGAATTTTTGTACGAGATTCAGAATAGATTTGAGACTGCTGAGCTTGCCAATATTGGTCTTAGTGCCTCATTTGGTCAGCAAATGACAAGTATGTGTGTTGCTTGTGAATTCGCTCAAGGCCAAAAAGAGCTGGTAGTGAAATATTTTCATCAGCTTGTGGCTACAACGAATGAAAACAAATTAAGCTATGCGCAGGTGATGGCATTTGCAATAGCGCGCCTTTTTTCGCATGTTAATGACAATATTCAATTAACCCGAAAACCTAAAGTAACCGGATTAAACTCGGTATTATCACAAGTTTTTAGCTCAGATGTAGTATTACCACAAGTTGTTAACTCAGATAGTGCTATAGAAGAACTGAAAAAATTAGTCCAAATATGGGCCTTCACCTCAGAAAAAGGCGGTGTAGCGCTGTCAAATTTAAAGCGTTCGTTTATGTTATTTTATGATCAAATAGAAAGCAATATACAAAAAAATAAACTGCCTACAGATGATGAAAACGTATTGGATACAGCGTTAAATGATATTAGAGTTAGTATGGGTTTATTTTTATTGGCAGCAGCTGACTGGAAGATAGAAAAATGCGCAAAGCAGGGCAAAGATTTAATCGACAAAAAAATTAGGTATAACCAAGTTTTCCTCACCAAAAATTATCAGCAGGACGTATTAGCGAAAGCAAATTCTCTCCCTTTTGATAAACAAGCCTTAATTGACTTAACTAAAAAAATGAGAGAAAAAAAGCGAAAAGAGGTGAGAGTGCAGCCATCTGATATTGTGGTGGTTAAAGAAGAAGAGCATCTTTCAGAATCTTTCGTTGAAAAGCCAGCTGATTCGAATTCAGAACAAGTAAATGAAAAAATACCTTCAAATATGGCAATACCTCATATTGTCGCAACAGAACTCACACCAAATAAAAAGAATATTCATATCTTTTTTCAGAATGGAACTGAGCAAAAATTTCCTATTGCTAATGCTTCCCAGGATTTTTCTCAAAAACCGAATGATAACCTCTCTGAGACGAACCGAAATAGTGAAATAACAAAAACAAATGATAAAAAAAGAAAAGCGCAGGATTTTGATGAATTTTTTGGAGGTGAGGGATCAGCAGAAAGTACCGACTACTCTAACAAAGATAGCGGTAGTAATAATCACCATTTATTTAAAAAGGTAAAAGTATCTAGTTCATCAGACGATGAGATGAGCTCAGAAAACAACCAGAATGACAAACAAAGTACGGCCGTATCTGGTAACTCTGTGACCTATAATTGAGGGTTCAAACTCGGATAATCAATTTTGCCAGTTCCCAATAAAGGTATATTTTTCACAATCGTAATATTTTTAGGAACCGTAATATCACCCATCTGAACCATTTTTGCATAGGTAATTACCGCTTCCCGTGTTGCCTCAGGATAAGTAGTTATCAGAACCAGTTGTTCGCCTTTTTTAGGATCGGGTTTAGCAATTACAGCATGTTGATATTCAGGCCAGAGTTTATTGATTTCTTGCTCAACCATCGTGAGTGATACCATCTCGCCACCGATTTTGGCAAAACGCTTCACACGTCCCTTAATGGTGATAAAACCTGCTTCATCGATAGAAACGACATCACCCGTATCATACCAACCTTCTGCAGGTGCAACTAATTGCCCCGGGTTTTCAGCTAACAAATAGCCTTTCATTATATTGGCACCTGAGACACTGAGCACACCGCCTTCTTCTATCCCAGGAACCGATTTAAGCCGATATTGCATTCCAGGCAGTAAACGACCGACCGTTCCAATCTTATTTTGCATCGGTGTATTCATGGAAATGACAGGTGCCGTTTCAGTTGCCCCGTAACCCTCAAAGATACGGACACCAAATTTCTGTGACCAGTTTATTCGTGTCTCATCCCTTAGTTTTTCTGCACCGGAAAATACATAACGAACACTGTAAAAATCATAAGGGTGGGCATGTTTGGCGTAAGCAGACAGAAAGGTATCTGTACCGAATAAAATGGTTGAATTGGTATCATAAACCAGCTCAGGAATAATGCGATAGTGCAGGGGTGAGGGATAGAAAAATATTTTAACTCCTGATAATAAGGGTAAGAGCATTCCGGCGGTTAACCCGAATGAGTGAAAAATTGGTAAAGCATTAAATACTTTGTCGCTGGCTGTCATATCAATACAAGCACTGAGCTGGTAACGATTGGCCTGAATATTGGCATGAGAAAGTACCACTGCTTTGGGTGAACCCTCTGAACCCGAGGTAAATAATATTACTGCGGCATTATCAGCATTATTTAATGCTTTAGTACGATGGATAAATCGATATCCCAGAGCGGGAAACAGAGCCAGTAGGAAACCTTTCATTTTATTAGTCAGACTGAGCTGTGAGCGTAATTCTTCGAGATAAATAACGGTGATATGCTGCTTTTTTAAAGCACTTACCATCTCTGTCAGTTTAGCCAATCTTACAAATTTAAGTGAAGTATAAATAGTTTTTATGTTTGCAGTTTGGCAGGCGATGACGACATTGTTAATCCCTGTTGAGTAATTTAACATCGCAGGAATTCGTGAAAATGCTTGTAAAGCAAAAAAAGTGGTCACAGTCGAAACCATATTAGGCAAAAGAATGCCAACGTGCTCACTCATTGACGTGTTTTTTGCGATCTTGCCACCCAGGATAAAACTATAGGTAATTAATTTGTGATAACTAAAGGGTGCTCGCTCGATATCTTCTATGATCTCAGTGCGGGAACCATGTAAGGATCGTGCCTCAAGCAACGAAGCAAATAAAGTTTTTTTATAGTTACTGCTTTCAAACTGAGTTTGCGTCATTAAATCGTATAATTGATAGCCTATTTTTACCCGACGTTTTCGTCCTTTTATCTCGGCAGCAACTTCGAGCTTTTGAGCAGGAAAAATCGTCATCGTAATAGTCGGCATCCAATGGGTGCGTAATTTTCCTTTTAGGCGAGAAAAAGGCGTCAAATGTGCTCCTTCGATGTGTACAGGCAAAAGTTTTGCGCCGGATTTATCGGCAATTAATCCAGGGCCTTCATAAATTTTCATCAAGGCACCTGTCATGGTGATTCGTCCTTCAGGGAAAATCACGCAGCGTTTGTTTTCTTGAAGCAAGTTGATAAGTGACTTAATCGCCATCGGGTTGGTTGGATCAATCGGAAACGCATCTACCATGCGCAGAAAAAATTTAATCCATCCTTTTTTGGCGGCGGTGGTATTGACGGCAAAGGTGAGTTTGTCAGGTAAAAAAACGGCCAGCAATAAGGCATCAAGAAAAGAGGTATGATTGGCAATGATGACTACACGTTCACCTGCTTCAAAATAATTTTCTAATCCCTTTACTTTGACGCGATATAAGGTTTTTAAGATAAAATGAAAAATACTGCGAATAAGTATATCAGGAAGTAATTTACAGATATAAATGGCAACACCAGCATTGGCAATTGCAATCACCAAAAAGACTTGAGTGACCGACAATCCGATGCTTGACATCAGGATGGTGGCGACAGCCGCGATTACCATGAATAGGGCGTTTATCACATTATTACTGGCAATCACACGTGCCCGATGAGCTTTTTCACTTCGTTGCTGCAAAATGGCATACAGTGGCACTGTGTAGATACCGCCACAAATAGCAACTAAAAGTAAATCAACGGTAATTCGCCATCCAGTGAATGTCATGAGAAAATGTTTAAAGCTGATTAATGGTTCAGTCAGCGGCATCGAGATATGGTTTGCGGCAAAATAGAGATCGATGGTAAATAAAGTGATGCCAAGCGCACCAAGAGGTACATAAGTGGCATGTACTTTGCCCTTTAATAATTTATTACATAAGAGTGACCCGATGGCTAATCCAATGGAAAATAATGTGAGAAAAAAGGTCACCACACTTTCGCTCGTGTGTAAAATATTTTTTGCAAAGACGGGGAGTTCGGATAAAAAAACTGATCCTACCAGCCAAAACCAGGAAATGCCGAGGATGGATAAAAATATATCCCACTGTGTTCTTGAGTATTGAATAAGACGATTCGTTTCTTTGATAATATTGTATTGTACCTTGAGCTCATGATTGAAATTGGATGTTTTGGGTATAAAAAGACTTGCTCCCCAACCAGCTATAGCAATGCCAAGTACTAGCAGTGAAATAATGCTTTCACCGTGAGGTTGAAGAACAAATAATCCGCCCGTCAGTGTGCCAAGCAAGATGGCAATGAATGTTCCAGCTTCAATTAATCCATTACCTGCAATTAACTCATTTTCTTTTAATTGATCGGGCAGAATGGCGTATTTTAATGGTCCAAAGAAAGTAGAGTGTGTACCCAACAAAAACAAGCAAAACATGAGCAAGCTGATGCTCTGGAAATAAAAACCGACAGTGACAAGTATCATTAACAAGATTTCAATAAATTTGATAATTGAAATTATTCGGGATTTTTCATATTTATCAGCAAGCTGTCCGGCAGTTGCTGAAAACAGGAAAAAGGGCAGGATGAAAATACCGGCTGCCAGAATAACTAGAATTTGTGGATTAACGCCTGCAAGACTCGCTAAGCGATAAGTAATCAGTATCACCAATGCATTTTTAAAGACATTGTCGTTAAATGCACCAAAAAACTGTGTGATAAACAGGGGTAAAAAACGCTTGGTTTTCAGTAGGTCAATTTCAGTTGTTTTCATTTGTTATTCCACCATTTAATTTTGCACCATCTCTAATTACAGCGAGTGCATATTGCTCGTTTTCCACGTTACAAATCATGACAGTATACCCTACTATTTTTTGTTCTTGATCGTAAAGTGGAGCGTTGTTACTGCGAAGAGGAGGTATATGCCATTGCAATTGTTGTAAATGTTGCTTAAGTTTGCCCAAGTATTGCATTCTCGCAACAATTTCTTGCCCCACATAACATCCTTTGGTAAAGCTGACCGCCTCATGAGCAGACAAATCCAGCTCGTGCGGTGTAAATTGTTCAGTTGTTTGTGTATCTATCTCAACCAGTCTGGATTGAATAAGTTGGTATAACCATACGTTTTGATCCACAGGAGACGGGTCTTTTAAAAAGGGAGTCATCGATTTTTTTGAACCGATTAGCATAAATAGCTCAGCTTGAGCGATCCGCACAAGTGCCGAGTCTGGGTTGGATTGGGTTATTGACATTGTTACTTGCGGTATAACATCCATTCCTAATGCGGGTATTGTATCTTCACCGATAATCCCAAGAGTGGTTAATTCGGGCTCGGGAGTGAGCGTGACCCGCGATAGCATCGCAACGCGAGCCAAGCGTGAAACAACTATGTCAGCCAGTGATTCAGGTAATTGTAATAAGAGTTTACCGTCTATTTTCAATAATCTTAACGTAGTAATGACTCTGCCTTTAATATTGAGATAGGCACCAAAAACAGCCTGTGTGTCACTTATTCGATTCACATCACAACTTAATTGTCCTTGCAAAAAAGCAAGAGCTTTATCTCCTGATAGGGAAAAGTAACGATAATAAGGTAAGCTGATACAGTTGGAAGAAAATTTCATCATTATCCTATTGAATGTTTTAATTAATTAGCTTATTATACCTCAAATATGAGACGCTACTATCTTCATAAAAGGGTTTTAATATGGACACCACACAAAATAGTCGAGTTTACTGGAGCTGCAGACGAGGTATGCTTGAGCTCGATTTAATTTTAATGCCATTCTACCTACACCGCTATCCTACCTTAAGTGATGAGTTACAACAAGATTATCAAGCTCTGCTCACTGCGACAGATCCAGAACTTTACGTTTGGTTGACAGGAAAAGAAGAACCAACAGAGCCTAAGACCCGAGATATTGTTAACTTAATTCGTGATTATGCAATCGATTTATCTCGCCCCCGGCCCCTCTAAACAACTGGTTGTTTTGTTTATTGTCTTGCATATGGGCGCTATTTCTATGCTTTTATGGTCATGCATGAGTGGTACGCTTCAATCTTATTGGTTATTAGCTCTCATTCCGCTCATTTTGTTTTCATGGAATAACTGCCTCAAAAAGCAAGCATGGCGAACAGATACCTCCGCAATTAAAGAGATGATCTATCTACCCAGTTTAAATTTATGGCTAATTAAATCGGTCGACAATCCGCTGCGTTTAGCCAGATTGTGTTCTGATAGTGTGCTTATTTTTGGATTTGCTTTTTTGAAATTCAAAGCAGAAAAACGTTTTTTTCCTATTCCTGTGTTAATCAGTAAGGAGGCGGTGAGCCAACGCCAATTCCGGCAGTTGCAGGTGTGGTGGAGGTTTTAGTGCAAGACGAGCAAAAAACTATAAATTACGCTACACTAGGAAATGTTTTACTGAAAATAAGGAACTGCTCACATGGAAAGACCCCTCATTGTTGATTTTGAGACCCACTTTTACTCCCCAACTTTATTGAAATACGTTTGTAGCCGTACTGAGCATCCTTATTATGTGATTGATCCAGCAACGAAAGATCATCATATGAAATATGCTCCTAATGTAAATGCCACTCATAGTGAGGCTTTTATTGATAAATTATTGGATATTGGTGAAAAACGTATTCAATTGATGGATCAGTGTGGGGTCGATGTGCAGGTACTCAGTCTCTCTGAGCCGAGCGTAGCATGGATGTCTGATGTTGCTCTGGCAACTAGTATCGCGCATGATGCAAATGAAGTTCTGGCTCATGCAATAAAACAGTATCCTGCTCGTTTTAATGGCTTTGCTACATTGGCACCACAGGATGCAAAACAGGCCGTGAAAGAGTTGCAATATTGCATCAATGAATTAGGGTTTTTCGGATGGTTGACTCATTCTAATTATGGGAAAAACAAGTATTTGGATGATAAAGAATATTGGCCCATTCTTGAGGCTGCAGAAGCCATGAATGTGCCTATTTATTTACATCCATTTATTCCTGCTATGGACCCTTTTTATAAATATGGCTTTACACTCGCGGGACCTCCTCTGGGTTTTCAGTTTGAAACGGCTATGTGTTTATTTCGTATGATACTGGGTGGTGTTTTTGATGAATTTCCACGTTTGCGTATCATGATGGGGCATTTGGGTGAAACAATGCCATTCCTGATGGAGCGTCTTGATTTTACTTTTGTAAAACCTTGGTTTAATAAAAAGGACAGGCCACAGCTCAAACGTATTCCAAGTCAGGTTTTACGGGAAAATATTTATGTTACGGTGAGTGGTCGTTATTATGAGCCAGCACTTCGTTATACCTTAGAAGCGATGGGTAGTGATCATGTTTTATTTGCCAGCGATTATCCTTATGAAACATTGGAAGAGGGCGTAGAGTTTATTACAAACGCCAATATTTCCAGTGACGATCGCAATAAAATATTTAATGGAAATGCTAAGACATTCGGTATTATACCCAA
>JABEVJ010000337.1 GCA_013043985.1 Legionellales bacterium
ACTGCACAATATGAATAACTATTGCTGGTTTTAATCGTTTCATATGACGAAAAATAGCGGCGTCAAAAATCCCGAAATATGAAACGCTTCGGGTATATATAGTCGTTGTGGCGTAATGTGGAAATGACAATGGGAAAATATGAGGAATGTCCTCCACAGTGATGATTGACATCACGAAAGGCTAGTGTATACTTCTTAAGCGTTCTTTAAAGATACAACAAAATATTGAATGCTCTCTATACCTGAAACGCTTCAGGTATAAAATATAATTAAAAACAAAGGAAAATATAATGCCTGATTTTTTACAAGAATATTATACTACACTTAAACAAAATGAACTCACGCCACTTGATATTTTACTTTCACAATGGCAAAAAATTGCTCGTATTACCAAAGATGGCAAGTTTAAAATCCGCGATGCTTATCCTGCAGGCTCAAGCGATAATGAATTTGTATATAAAACTGACATTATGATGAGATTAACGCACTTTTGTGATGAATTACAGAAACAATTTCAAGCAATAATGACAAAACAAATAAGTAAAAATAAAAGAAAGAGTGTAATAGTAAGCGCTGCGGCAAATTATGAGATAAAAAAGCAATTATTTGAACTCGTTTCAATCAGGCAACTGGTTGTATTAGCAGGAAATGAGTTTAACGAAGCGATACTAGAGAGTGCCAAGTGTCTCAAGAAGGACTTTCGTGTGGCAGCATTTGAAAAAGAAAGCCCTATATGGACTGTATTTCTAGAGGAAAATGCATTACGCGCCCGTAGTTCGATTTCGCGTGCTCAGGTCAGCAACAACAACAACAACAACAACAACAACAACAACAATAATAATAATCCTCCCGTGGCTCAAAACAATCATGCACCTGTGATTGCTCCGGTGATTGCAGAGCTAGTTGCACCAGTTGCACCAGTAGTACGCTCATCGATAGCACCACCACCACCACCACCACCAGCACCAGTAGTGATTGTAAACCAACAGTCTACAATTAATAACAGCGGTATAGAGGCGATTTTATTTTTAAGTGAGCAAGACGAGAAACCAAATGCGGGTGCACGCAGCATTTGTGTTACGCAAGAAGATGATAAACTTATTGCCACTTACTATGTGCAAGAAACACTAGAAAAAATCAATGTTGATATAACCCATTCTCTTGATGAAGATATGAAAGATCTCTGTTTTGAAAAAATGGTTATTACACTTCAAAGCAATCCAATCATTTTTCAAAAGATTATTACGGCAACGATGCCTAATAGAGTAAACATGCTGAATTCTAATCAATCTATAGATTTGATCGCGGCACTTAAAGAGGCACAAAAAGATCGAAAAGGGCGTTATGCAAATATGAGCATTGATGAGATGATTGCATTGCAAAAAAAAGAGGCTAAACAAGCCTTGGAAAATGAAAAAAATAATAATCCTCAGAACAAGCTGAGATCAGTACGTAAAAATGAAGAGGGTAATTTGGAGGATAATAATAATCCTGATAATGAGCCTTCAGTCAATTATTTTGGTGTTACGCTTAAGTCTGCTCCCAAACCTGAGAAAAAAGAACCAGTCGAAGTTAATGCGAATTCTTTCTTGAATGTGTTGAAGAAAAACAATTCGCCAAAAGAAAATGAACTGGCTCTACAACAAGTTGAGGAACAATCTGAGGTAGTAAGCGATAATGCGCTTAGCTTTAATAAATAACTCGATGAAGTAAGCGTAGCCCGTATTAGCGGAAAAAATCAAATGTATGTTTATTTTTTATGCTAATACGGGCTACATCTGCTACAGGTGCTTTTTCACATTCCCAATATCCCCGCTGCCACCATCACCACCCGCGTCATTTGATTTGGCATGTAATATAATGGTAACAAGGTTTTTTCAATTAAACGCACTGAGCCGGGCGCCGCTCCTTTTGCAATAACCTTCTGTATGACACGCTGCTCAAGTTCATAGAGGGTTTCTTCCACATTCTTATCGAGATAAACAATTTGATCCAGTACACCCGATATTTCAGCCAAGGCGGCACCGTAAGCATTGGCAATACCAAAATGAGCAGGTCTGATTATTTCATCATTTAAAAAATAGTCAGGAATAGTTTCTGCACCGCCACCTACCAATACAACAGGCAGTTTCAGTCCACAAGCCAACTCATTTGCGGTATGACTAATTTTCTCCAGACATTTTTTCATCAGCATATCGGCTTCTGGCGAGGTGATCCTGATATTGTTTTCAGTGACTTTGTTGTTAAGCAAATTCCCTATGTCAAATAAAGTGAGATGCTCTCCACCAACTGATCTACTTTCGCTAAAAACACGATAACCTAAACTCTGATCAGTGATTGCAAGCTCGTTAATAATGCTCCCACCACCTAAAGCCAAGACACTGATATCGGGTAAATGAAAATTAAGCGGAATACCACCAATATTAGCAAGCTTAAAGGTTGTGCGAGGAAATGAATTTTCAACGATACCAATATCAGTTGAAGTTCCGCCAATATCTACCATAATCGCATGTGATAATCCGGCTAATTTACTTGCACCGATTAAAGAGTTGGTCGCGCCTGAACAAAGGGTTTTTAATGGAAAATTAACGGCTTCCTCAAGTGAAATCAAGGTACCATTATTTTGAGTAATAAAATAATCGCATTGAAAGCCTAATTGTTTACAGGTCGCAGCAAGAAAAGCAAAACTTTTTTTCATAACTTTTTTGAGAGCAGTATTAACCAAAGTATTGTTTTCCCGCTCAATAAAACCCAGGCCACCTAATTGAGAAGATAAAGTCAAAACAATATCTTCCCCAAAATGTTGCCTAATGATGTTTTCAGCATAAATTTCATCTTCTGAGTAAAGTGGCGAAAAAACACTGATGATGCCAATCGCCTCTGTACCTGCACCCAATAATTTGTCAATCGCATCAATAATGCTAACGCGATCTAATATCGAAATCGCTTGATTGTCGACTTCACGTCCGCCACTAATCGTTTCAAAACTCGTTAATATTGCTTGTCGCTGCCTTGCTGGAAATTCATAGGCGGGGGGCACATCTGGATAGTGTCCAGCTATACGTAATAACCCGACCTTATATAACGAAGATATCTCCAGTAAGCTGTTTAATGCAATCGTGGTACCAATATGAATACTCAAACAATTTTGAGGTTGAATACTTTCATCTTGAAATAATTGTTTAATACCTTTGATGATGCAATTTTCGATACCATCAGTCAGCGGTATTTTGCAGGATTTTACCAGATAACCTGTTGAATCAATGACGACCAGATCAACCGTTGTTCCACCGACATCGATGCCTAATTTATAGTGCGGCAATTTCATCATGAACCTCCAAATCAAATTTTTTATAATGGACATGTTTTTTATTTTCTGGTTTTTGCCAGAAATCAGGGGCAGAAAGTTTAACGACTTTCACTTTCAACCCAAATTTCAAGACTTCAGTCGTGATAGGTGTGCCATGTTTATCATCAATTAACATGATAATTTCAGGACTTTCAGCAACGATGATATTATTTTTCGTTGCAAGCAGAAATTCATTTTGAAAATAAAGCTTAAAAACAGCATCAGCACAAGTTATTGATACATAACCTGTCAAAAAGCCATTTTTGACATTATTGATGATGTTATTGATCCTGCCTTCACCTAAAACATGAATACCTGCTTTATCAAGTTCATGAGAGTCTGGAGAGTAACTTAATAGGGCATTTCCAAGCTGGAGTGCAGACGTTACACTTCCCGGGATCACATAGTCATCTACCTGACCACCAGAAAACAAAAAAAGCGCCATGACAGCACTGGAACCAAAATTAACGGTACTATCTCGCACTATTTTTTCGAGTAAAGACATATCCTGTTTAAGATGCAGCAATAGAAGATTGCCTTTATAGTCGCTAAGATAGGCAGGGTCATTTTTTTGATTTAATAATGCTGGTTTAAACAGGTTGATTTTAGGAAATGCTCTTCCCATTAAATCGGCATCAAGTACTGGCAAACCATAGCGGCTTGCCAGTATCAAAGGAGCTAATGAATTGCATCCACCGATTTCGGCTGACATTAACACAATTCGCCTATTGGGATAATGCACAATAATTTTTTGATAAATCGTATCAAAGGCAAGAAAAGTGGGTAACTTCTCTAACGCTACAAGAGGCGCGCCAATATTGGCAATGGGTACAAGCAAATCATTCGTTTCTAATTCACCAACGGAAATAAGCTGGATATTTCCATATGTTTCCATGTAATAACGAGTCAAATTGGACATGATTGCTGGATTACCGCCACCCCCTGAGCCTAACAGTGTTGCTCCTAAACTTAAACTTTCGATGTGATGTAAGCACAATTGAGTTGACATGACTTACTCCTTTAAATTTCAAATTTGTTATCATTTGTGGAGCCAATGCAAATATGTTTAATATTGGCAGCGACTTCTTTTGATAAATTATTTTTATTTCCTGGGCTAAATACACCGTACTGATTCGCTAATTTAGCGTATTTTTTATATTCTTCCTGAAAAGTCACAGGGTGATTTAGATTAGGCTGCTGCTCTTGAATATCGACAGAAAAATATTCTTGATACTCATTTGACAACGTTCCTTTGGCGCTGGATGGAATTTGAATATGCCCTGCAAATATTGTCAGAAAAAGTTCAACAAGATTCAGGGTTTTAAAAGCCTCGATAAATTCCGCGTTATCCTGTATTGAAAAACAACTATCAACGCCGTCAGCAGAGTCTTCTAATAAATAACTATAAAGTGAGACAATAATGCCAACTTCGCCATTCACATTGATTTCTTCGTCATTAATAGGGATGAGCTGATGAGAGGCATCTTGTGCTGTCCGATAATAAAGTTTCTGCTGAGTTAATTTCTGAATGGCATAATTTTCAGGAAGAGCATCAGGGGTCTGATTAATTTTCTGCAGACGTGTCAGATTAATAATGATTAAACGGTTTTTTTCAGCCAAAAAATCAAGCAAGACTTTCGTGATAGCATACTGTGGGTAAATAAGCACATGTTTTCGATAACTGGAAAGACTGAGCTCATCTTCACTAATTTTGAAAAAAGGACGGATTTGACTTCCAGTCGGGTATTCTGTCTCTAAAAAGGCATTAATAAATTCTTGTCCTTCTTTTGAGATATATTCACGAGCCTCACCAATAAGCACTTGCGCTCCGCGTTTAGTGATGGCTGTTTTTGTCAGATTTTTATAAAGTTGTATAACTATTTCAAGATCATTATCCTCATAGAGCACCTGGCCAAATTCATTATGTTGATGTATTTTACTATCGGTCAGTAAAAGACAGGCATTAATATATTTAATTTCATCTTTACTCAGCGAATTTCCCTCTGAAATTTTCTCATACAAATAGAGCAGATGAATTGCTCTAATTTGACATTGGGTATCACCAACCAGAGGATCACAATGTAAAACGAATTTTAACAACGCTTCTTTTGAGGTGTCTTTGGTGATGACTTCATAGGAGTATTCTTTTTTAGCCTGGTTTTTTGGCGTCTGGCCATTTGGGGGCTTTTTGTTTGTCATGGTTCTTTACCTTTTAAATAATGGGGTTTAATGAGAAAATTTTAATGTTGGACTACACGCTAAAGGAATTTTTCCTGTTTTAGCGTTGTGCAGCCCAAATAAGACTTTCCACCAAAACAGGTAAAACCCGCATGAAAGAAAACATCATGACGCACATTAAGGTATTGAATTTTGCAGACAAAAAGAATATGCAAACGGCTTTTTGCGTAAAAGCAATTTTTTTAGTAAAAGAATGTAATAAAAAATCAGTCTGCATAATAGTTTATCTGGATGTTTTGTTGTTAACGCTTAGCTACACAGGGAAACAGGTTATGCCTGTTTTCATGTTGTGTAGCTTAAACTTAAGCTGTTACCACAAAAACAGGCATAACGCACATCATAGCGGGCATATGCATCACAGACGAGACGGAGGTAAGAATAGAAAGACGAACAATAGCCTTGCTGTTGAAGGCAAAATTGAGAGATATCAATTGTTGTTGGCTATATGTTTTCATGATTATCAATTTTTGATGTATAATTTAAATCATTTTTACATAAAAAAATAAAGTTGTCAAATGCTTTTTTATGAAAATAAAATATAAGTCCGGTGGGGATAGTCGCTGTCGCGCAATCTGGTCAAAATTCGCATGGAGCTGTAGCCCTCAATAAGTCTGCAACCAATAATGATTATTTAATCGCACTTCATGGATAAAATGAACTTGAACAAACGCTTGTATTTGCAGACTTACTGAGGGGTAACGCTTGATCACCCCTCAGTCCGCCTGCAAATACGAGCATTCGTTCAAATTCATCTCATAATGAAAAAATAGTAAAATAATCACTCATTTTTGCAGGCGGATTGAGGGCTACACATCTTTTGAGCTCATTACGCTACAGATA
>JABEVJ010000034.1 GCA_013043985.1 Legionellales bacterium
GTTTTCGTTAAATAGCTTGCTATTCGCCTCAAACAAGAACAAATTTTTCCTCGATTCTCTCTTTTTTCGCTTCAAAGAACCAATTGTCAACAGACCCTAAACGGAAAATAATTTTCAAAATAAAACAAAAACATTGATACGGGTTAAGGTGATTTTAAATTTATGTCATTTCAAGGAGGAACATTATGATAGTTTATTCTGACGAGGTAAAAAATGAACTGATTGAAGCAATTGATGAAAACTCAATTGAGAAACTGGATTTTTCGATTTGCCATGGAACCTACTCAGATATTTTTCGCAATTTATACAATAACCCCTTGAATAGTTGGCCACCTTTAACCTATCAGGATATTGCACAAGTACTGGAAAAAATGCTGGTATCTCATAATCAGATAAAAATGCTTTCACTTAAAAACGTTCAATTAGGCAAGGAGGGCTTTTACTTCGTGATGCGTTTACTTGAATCACATCAACATCTCGAACATCTTGATTTAACACAGACTGGCTTGACGCCTGACCAGAAGGAGCTTCTTCACTGGGCAATTAACGAGTTTAACCAGCGCACAGGACGATATCTGTCGGTAACAGGTGTTTTTGAATCTCCTCTAAACAATAATAACAACAGCAATAATATTATCTACAATGAAGACTCCCAATCTGAGAGCCTCAACCAACAGGAAGAAAATATCCTGGCTCCCTCTCAAAATTTTTCATTTTCTACGCCCTGGCGATCACCACCAGTTGACAAGCTTGATGAAAAAGCCATTGAAAATTTTCTATGTTCTATTTCAGGCCAAATCATGTATGAGCCCGTGAGTACAGAGTTTGGCGATAGCTATGAAAAAGAAAAAATTGAACATTGGTTGAAAACGCACAATAACAACCCTCTCGACAATCAAAAGCTTAATACGAAAACTCTCACTCCAAATCGCAGCTTGCGCAGCATTATTCGAGATTTTCTCGATAAAAATCCGGCATATTGGGAAGAGGTTTACATACCAGAAGGTTTAGCTGCCGAATTATTGCAGCTTTCTTCAACACTCCCGATTAATCTGCCTCGATGGCGAGAAATTTTGCAAGCACACCCCGGGCTGCTGACCGGACAATTGTCTCAAGGTCAAATAGTAACGACATTATTTGACCATTTGTGCCAGCAAAAGCAGGAGATTGTCGAAAAACTGCTTCCTGAATTGCTAGAACGCTTGAAACCAGCAGATTGGATAAAATTAACGCAAGAGCAATCTGTGCAAGACAGATTACAACAGGTCATACAAGCGTGTGGCAATTCGCATGATACGGTCACTATTTTTATTCAGTCTCTTCAGAAAGGACTAAATATCTCTATTGATTCAAAGGAAGTTCTCTCATACGCTCAAGCAGAAAAAAATGAAACGCTGTTTCAGTTCGCTCTTTCACAACTTGGCAATATTAATCAACGAAGAGATAAGGAACAGAACACGCTGCTTCATATGGCTGCAAGAACAGGCGATCTATGGTTAATACATCAGTTAACGCGAAGGGGATGCAATCTCAGACCAAAAAATAAGGCCGGACTCACACCCAAGGGCTTAGCACGCGAAACAGGTTATGACCCCGCTGTTAACTTTATTTCTCTGGTGAAAGCCACCTCAGTCTTGAAACGCAATGGGCTATTCCCTGATGTGATCGCGTCAACTGAAAAGAAACAACGTGAGCTAGTTGAGACACAAATAAAAAAAGGCATTGCCCCACCTCATAAACCGAATGTTCGATCTCAAATGAAATGAGCGCTTAAGTCATGATCACTCACATGCATAAAATTTTATATTTTGTGAATCTTATGTTATAATCCGAAGTACGTTTTTTTAAAAAGTGGGAGCTTAAATGCCATGACTGAACCAAATCAACCCCATAAGATTCACAATAAGCTTGATACCTATGGTGATGGCAACTGCGGTCTGAATGCCTTCGCACTTAAATTGTTTGAATTGGCAAAACTTAATCAATTACGTCGCGTTTTTGATGATGAGAATTTCAAGGCATTCCGCAAACATCTTCTTGACACCTTACCAACACTCAGAGATAAAGGTTCACTCCCCGAAAGTTTCATTCATTTACTGAATTCGTTAACAGAACATTCAGAACTCACTACTGACGAATTTGAAAAGTGTCTTCAGAACGTTGATCCTGACAAAGAACGTAGGCACATTCAGGAGGCACTGGCACCCGCATTGCGTCGCTATATGCTGGACGACTATGTTCCTTATTCATTGCAACCTTTGAACTTTCAAAATTTCAAAGGTATTGTATCAGATTTTCTAAACAAAAATTCTGGATTTGAAAAAGACCATCCCTCTCTACAAGGCTTTTGCAAAGTACTGGCTACTGACGATGAGAAGCAGGTACATAAATACATGCTGGCATTAAAAGGCTCTGAATTGGATAGTTTCACTTTTGCGATAACCGTTATGGATGCTGTCATAGAGAAGGAAAAGGAATGCGAAAAAAAAGCAGCAGAGAAAAATCCAAAGAAAAAGTCAGAGAACGCTCCAATAGCGCATTATAGCTTAAAGGAAAATTTACTCCGTGGGCTAACTCTTAGAAAGGAATACTCTCATGTGGACGATAATCAGTTAGATATCTTGGCCAATAAAGTTAAAATGAATTTGTTCATTAAAGAAGCAAGCCTGCCTGATGAGTTCTCTCGTTGGGTGACCGAAAAAAGCACAAATACAGTTACTCTTGCTATTGTGCATTCTTCGAGTGACGCTAACCTAAATAAAACTAATACCCCCAAAAACGGCCACTGGTCACTGGGTGTATTTGAGTCTGATGAACCAGCTAAAGAACTTTGGGATAATATACCCGGGGCTTATGCCGACATTGCCACTACCTCTCCAGAAAGTAAACTGCGAGAAGAAAATATTGTCGAAGCTTCCGCTCTTATGAAAAAACAATGTGACCGCTTGCTCGAAAAGCTGGGAGAGCCAATCAATAGCCTGATGAATGACATATTGGATAGATTCGATACCTCTCAATATAAAGCAGCATTGGATAAGTTAGCTGTACCTAACGATGACTCAGCAATCTATAGCGAGAACTCTCGATATACATCAGCCTCGGAATATGTGATAGGTCATGCGCTTTTAAAATTGGAAGATATTTACCAAACCGTATTGACTGAGCTTAATAAATTTGTTGACAACCTACTGCTTAATGCTCCTGATGTACTCTTAGCTCTCCCTATTGATGAAATCAATGCCCAGATAGTCCACTTTCATAACCGCAGCCTCGAACAACATGGATTATGTGAGAAAAGCTCAGCTAAAACCGCGGATAAAATTATCGGTGACCTATGTACCCGGTTGCCAAAAAAGAGCTTGCCCGCATCAGCTCCAGCACATCGAAAACCCGAGTCTGCTGCTCATTCTTTATTTAATATGTATCCAGAACAAAAAATAGGTGAGAAAAGAAAACGTGTACGCCAAGAAGATACAGAAGAATACGACACAAATAACAAAACAGCAGCCACTTTAAGTTGAATAAAAAATAAAGGAGAAAACCGTGCGAGTTCATGCCATTATTCATGCATCCTTTGAAAAAATTGGAATTATTCAAAACTGGTGCCGCGAAAACGGCTATCAACTGTCCGCAACTCTCCCCTTCGAGGGCGAAAAATTACCTGATATTTCAGAAGTTGATTTTTTGATTATTATGGGCGGTCCACAATGTGCCGTTCATTTAGATCAATACCCTTATTTGTACGATGAAATCGAATTTATAAAAAAATCTATTGAGCATAATAAACCAACCTTAGGTATTTGTCTGGGTGCCCAACTGATCGGTGCGAGTTTAGGTGCTAACACCGAACACAGTCCAAATCAGGAAATTGGGGTTTTTCCTGTCACCTTAACTCATGCGGGCACGACCGACCCTATTTTTAAGGCATTTTCACCCACTTTTAATGTCATGCATTGGCATTCTGACATGCCAGGCATTGCTAAAGATGTCGTTATTCTTGCTAAAAGTGAAGGGTGCCCCAGACAAGCATTTCGTTATGGCGATCGAGTTTACGGTTTGCAATTTCATCTGGAAATAACCAACGAACTATTGAAGGGCATGGTTACACACTGTGCTGATGATTTAAAAAATGGTGCTTACATTCAAAATGAAGAACAGTTACTTGCCCAGGATCTGACCTCTGTCAATGAAAAAATGATCCCAGTGTTGGATTATTTGGCTAAATTAATTGAGTGATATACACGACACACATGCGCTATTATTGTAGCCCGTATTAGCGGAAAAGATGCACATGTATTGGATATTTGATATTTTTTATAAAAGCACAAAAAAGAGCACATTATGAAAAGAGCGTAATACGGGGTAGCGATATGGCCTTAATACCCCCTTATTACGCTCTTTTCGATAAATTCCTCTTTTTTACCCCTTTTCTAAAACTGTGAAAGTCAATCCTATGCGCTTTTTTCTCGCACGGGCGACAATGATAGCGCATTTGTTGACCCTATTTTGCGACAGCGACTATTCACCTGTTTGTGAGTCAAGTCAGGACAAAATCAAACTGAGCCACCCTTAATACTAGAATAATATAAAAAGTATAAAATAGAAGAATAACGAACAAATTAGAGAGTAACATATGCCTAAACAATGTGATTATGATGAGGTTTTATATCTTTTTGCCACCACAGGCGTCGTAGTAAGGACTCCTAGCAAATACAATCCTTTTAATATAGGCAATGCGTTTAAAGGCAAAAGCTCGTTGGACTATACCCAATCAGATTCAAAACACTGGTTTTAGCTTCTGAAAATTATCATTAATTCGACTCTTCAAATCGGAAGAAATAGAGCTCCATGTTTCTAAA
>JABEVJ010000035.1 GCA_013043985.1 Legionellales bacterium
TTGTTTTCGTTAAATAGCTTGCTATTCGCCTCAAACAAGAACCAATTTTTCCTCGATTCTCTCTTTTTTCGCTTCAAAGAACCAATTGTCAACAGACCCCAATAATTCGATAAAAATATTCATTAGTTTCCACCGAATTACGCAACAGCAATTATCATGTAGAGCCTATTTATTCTGAAGCTGCTTGGCAAGCTCTTAACAACCGATAACAAACATTGCCGCTGATTTTTTGTTTGATCAGCTCCCAATTATCAGGCAGCTTTAACTCGCGAAGCGTGGATTCACTTTCCATATAAATATAGGCATTCGGATTTAACCAACCCGGTTGGATAAATACATCGCACATCGCTTGTAAATACCCAAAGCCAAACGGAGGGTCTAAAAAAACAATATCATAAGGTCGTGGCGGAACCGCTAATTTGTGGCGCACATCGTATAGATGAACGGTACTGCGCTCGGTTGCGTTCCATCCTTCAAGCACCTGTTTTAACTGCTTGGCAGCAACCGGACTATTGTCAATGAATGTCACATGACTGGCGCCGCGTGATAAAGCCTCCAATCCCAATGCCCCCGTTCCGGCGAACAGGTCGAGACAACAAGCTCCGGCAATAACATGTTGCAGCCAATTAAAGAGCGTTTCCCGAATTTTATCAGGGGTAGGGCGCAGATCGGGTTGTGCAATAACCTCAAACTGACGACCACGCCACTCCCCCGCAATAATACGGAGTTTGCCGAATTTACGCGCCATTATTCGCTCCTACTGCCACAACAACCATGTTTTTGGGATCAAGCTGTTTGCTAAAAGCCTCTTTTATTTGCGATTGCGTAACTGCTGCTATATTGGTGCGGTAGGTATCAAGATAGTTAAGTGGTAATTTATAAAACCCTAACATGGCAACCAAATCAACAATACCAGCATTGCTATTAAGCAACAGCGGAAAGCCGCCAATAATATTTTGTTTAGCAGCGTCAAGCTCGGCTTGGGTCGGACCCTTATCAATAAAACTCTGAATAACTTGTTGAGTCACTTGAATGGCTTCAGTGCTCTTGCTCGTCCGTGATTGTAAAGAGGCAATGAAGGGGCCATCTGTTTTCATTGGAATGAAGTAGCTGGTGACGTTATACGTTAAGCCGCGCTGATCTCGAACCTCTTTGAAAAGCCGTGACACTAATACCCCTCCGCCTAACACATAATTACCTACGTAAAGCGGAAAGTAATTAGGATCAGTCCGGCTTATCCCAAGTTGTCCAATTCGGATAAAGGTTTGTGTTGAAGGATAGGGAATGGTGATATTTTTTTCTTTGGGAGCATAAGTGGCATTGGTGAGAGAAGGTGCACTGGTGCCTGTCGGGAGGCCTCCGACTATTTGTTTGGCAATGTTGACGGCTTGTTCTTGGCTAATATCGCCAACAATGCTAACTGTTGCATTTGAACCCACGTAAAATTTGCGATAAAAAGCAATGAGAGAGTTCGGTGTGAAGCGTTTAATCTTGGCTGAGGTTCCAAGCGGTGAATGTCCATAAGGATAATTCCCATAAACGGCAGAATAAAATGCATTGTCAGCAATATCGGAAGGGGTTTGCTGTTCTTGTAATAAGGCTTGCAATAATTGGTTTTTAACGCGCCCAAAGCTGTTGGTGGCAAAATTGGGTTGCGTAATGACTTGAGTAAATGTTTGAAGTGACTGATCCAGTACCGTAGGCTCAGTGAGGCTTCTTAAGCTTATCTGTGCCATATCGCGGCCAGAGCTGGCAGCAAACTGGGCTCCCAGACTATCAAAACGATTGGCAATCTGATCGGCTGTTAAATCGCGCGCACCTTGCCCTATCATCGAGTTGGTAAAGTTGGCTAAACCAAAGTTGGCGCCTTCTTGTGCGGAACCTGCGTTGAATAGCACCTCAATATCCAGGATAGGTAACTGATGCTCAGGCACAAAGTAAACACTCGCACCATTTTGAGTTTGCCAGTGTTGAATGGGTAAAACAGGGCCTTGTTTATCTGCTACAACAGGCACAAGCTGCATAATTGCGGTATCACTGGCAGCGAACGCGGCCTCATAGGATGAGACGAGAAAAGCAACACTAACAATAAATATACTCTTCACGCTTGAATTTTTATTGAACATTCTTTGCTCCTTGCAGTGAACCGCTGTTTTCAGCAATTTTACTGTTAGTAGGTAAAGGTTGAAGCTCGGCTGTGGTTGAGCGATCGTGAGTCAAGTATTTCTGGGCAACAGCTTGTACTTGAGTGGGTGTAACGTCACGAATTTCTTTTTCATAATGATTAATTTCCTGCCAGGATAAACCTACGCTTTCCATGCTTCCAATTAAATAAGCTTCATATTCAATGGAGTCTTGCGCATAAATATTATTGGCAATGACCTGTGTTTTAATACGTTCTAGTTCCTCATCACTAACAGGCGTTTTTTGTAAAGCTTTGATTTCTACAACCAGAGCTGTTTTCAGATCGGCTAGCGTGTGCCCTTGAGCAGGTATTGCTCCAATGGTCAGCAGTCCCGGAAGACGGGTATACATGTCGTAGTCAACATCAACCTCACTTGCAATTTGTTTGTCTCTGACAAGATCGCGTTGCAGACGAGAGCTGTCGCTGCTAGCTAAAATTCCTGATAAAACCTCAAGCGCATAGGGTTCCCAAGAGTTTTTTGCCGTTACCACCGAAGGGGTATTAAATCCAACAATCAGGTAGGGTAACTTGGCAGGCGCTTTAACAATCACCTTGCGTGCACCGAGTGGCTTTATAGCATCATGTGGTTTAACTTCTGGTATTTTAATGGATTTGAGTTGTCCAAATGTTGTCTTGGCAAGGTTATATACTACCTCAGGGTTAACATCACCCACCACAACAACAACGGCGTTATTAGGGCCGTACCAGTGATGATACCAGTTTTTGGCATCTTGAGCGGTCATATGATTTAAATCGCTTGGCCAGCCAATAGTTGGGTTTTGATAAGGATTGGCGGGCAAGGCGGCCGCGGCAAAGCGTTCATAGGTTAATGCTTGTGGATCGTTCACAATACGTAATTGACGCTCTTCCTTGACAACTTGATGTTCACTGTTAAAAGTTGCGGGATCGAGGGTGAGATTTGCCATGCGATCAGCCTCGAGCTGAAAGCTTAATGAAAGCTTGTCGGCAGATAACATTTCATAATAAGTGGTAAAATCACGGGTCGTGAATGCATTTAATTGACCGCCATTTTGTGTAACGAGCTCAAGTAGTGCACTGCCAGGATGAGCTGGCGTACCTTTGAACATCAGATGCTCCAACATATGGGAAAGGCCTGTTGAGCCTAATGTTTCATAACCTGAACCTATCTTGTACCAGACCTCAGAGATGACAACAGGTGAACGATGATCTTCCTTGACTATCAAGGTTAGACCATTGTCAAAATGATATTCTTGTGTGCTGCTATTTGTTGCAAAACAACTGACAGTAAAAAAAATACTTATTAGAAGTGATAAATTTGTTACAATACGCATGTCATATCTTCCATTAACGAATTGCCGATTATTCTATAGGAATTTTACGTATGCTGCGACTGTTTAAACGAAATAAAGATAATCCTCCGGTTCCAGGGCCAAAGTCGCCTGAATTAGTGGCAGAGGCTGCTCCAAATATTGCTGCAGAAGAGCCTGCAAAGCCAGCAGGCTTTTTTACGCGTTTGCGTCAAGGGTTAAGCAAAACACGTAAAAATCTTGCAAAAGGGCTTGCAAATGCATTATTAGGTAAAAAAACGATTGATGCTGAACTATTGGAAGAAATAGAAACACACTTATTGCTCGCAGATGTTGGAGTTGAAACTACTTGCTATCTAATTGATTTGATTACCGATAAACTTAGGCGTAATGAGTTATCCAATCCTGAAGCACTTATGCCCTTGATGCGCGCTGAAATGACGGCTATTTTGGAAAAAGTGGCAGAACCGCTGAAGATTGAGTCAGAGACTAAGCCCTATGTTATCCTGGTAGTGGGAATCAATGGTGCAGGCAAAACCACCACGATTGGCAAATTGGCTCATTTTTTTCAGGAGCAGGGAAAAACAGTTATGCTGGCAGCAGGCGATACTTTTCGGGCCGCAGCTATTGAGCAATTACAGGTCTGGGGTGAGCGCAACAATATACCTGTTGTGGCCCAGCAATCGGGTGCTGACAGTGCTTCTGTTATTTTTGATGCGATGCAATCTGCAAAAGCAAAGGGTGTAGATATCTTGATTGCCGATACGGCAGGTCGTTTACATACACAGGTCAATTTGATGGAAGAGCTTAAGAAAGTGAGGCGAGTACTGGGTAAAATAGACGGTGCTGCACCGCATGAGGTTTTATTAGTTCTGGATGCGGGAACTGGCCAAAATGCATTAAATCAAGCTAGGCAATTTCAGCAGGCCGTGGGTGTGACAGGTCTTGTTCTGACCAAGCTAGATGGAACTGCTAAAGGGGGGATTATTTTTGCCCTTGCTAAACAATTGAATATTGCCATTCGTTTCATTGGAGTAGGTGAGCAAATCAATGATTTACGACCTTTTTCTGAAAAGACATTTATTGAAGCACTGTTTAGTGATGAATAATTATTCAGCAAATCTTGCGGTAAACAAGAACGTTCAGTTTTGAGGCGAAAATTAGCCAAAAATGGACGTTCCCAGAGAAATGCTGAATATTTGCAATGAGGACGAGAGAGAATGATAGAGTTTGATAAAGTAAGCAAGCGCTATATCAATGGTTACGAGGCACTGAAACAGGTAAACTTTCATATTGGTAAAGGTGAAATGGCGTTTTTAACAGGTCATTCTGGAGCGGGTAAAAGTACCTTGCTCAAACTCATCACCTTGATTGAAAAACCGAGTGCAGGTCGGGTTTTTGTGAATGGTTATAATTTGTCACAGCTGGCTGCATGGCGTATACCGCAGTTGCGTCGTTCAATTGGAGTGATATTTCAAAATCCGAATTTACTGGATGAATATACGGTTTTTGATAATGTAGCGTTACCTTTGGTGATTGGAGGTTATCGGCACCAGGAAATTGGTCGACGCGTCAGGGCTGCACTCGATAAAGTTGGTTTGTTAAGTAAAGAAAAATACCATCCACAAGCCCTGTCAGGCGGTGAGCAGCAGCGAGTAGGAATAGCCCGTGCAGTTGTACACAAACCAGTTGTGCTGTTGGCGGATGAGCCAACGGGTAATCTTGACCCTCAATTATCCAGTGAAATTATGTATTTATTTGAACAGTTTAATCAGGTCGGGGTGAGTATTTTAATTGCATCTCATGATTTGGCTTTGATTGGTCGTTTACAACATCGTATTATGACATTGCATCAAGGTGCCATGGTGAGCACAGGAGTCAGAATTGATTATGAACAAGAGCCCGAGTCGCAAGAGTAACGCCAGGATTCCTGATCATTCGAGTGCAACAAAGCGCAGCTCTACTATTTTTGAAAATTGGTTTACCCTGTGGCGTAAAAGGCACTGGGAAGCCTTTAAAATCAGCTTTAATAAGATAAAGCGTACCCCGTTTGCTACGATGTTAACCGTTGCTGTGATTGGTATTTCACTGGCATTGCCAATGCTATTGTTAGTATTATTGCGTAATGCGCAACATATTAGCTCCGGCTGGGCTGAGGGTACACAGATTTCAGTATTTATTAAAATGGATGAGCCTGAGGATATAGTTCAGCAGTTGATCAATCAATTGCAGAACGATCCCGATATTGCGAATGTGAATTACATTTCGCCTGATGAAGGTTTACGTCAATTCCAGGCCTCATCGGGTTTTAGCAATCTGCAAAATGCACTGCCAACGAATCCGTTACCGGGCGTATTGGAGGTAAAACCAGCACCTGCTATGCAAAATCCACAGGCCGTTGCCAAACTTGTTGAGCAATTGAAGCAGTTACCACAAACCGATGTGGTTCAATTGGATATGCAATGGGTCAATCGACTTTATGCTATTTTGGGTCTTGTCCGTCAAGCAATTTTTGCTTTGGCGGTATTACTGGGATTGGGGGTGATATTAATTATTGGGAATACCATTCGTTTAGCAACTGAAAATAGCAAGGTTGAAATTGATGTGATGAAATTGATCGGCGCGACCAACGCATTTGTGCGCCGGCCTTTTTTGTACACGGGCGTGCTTTATGGCTTGGCTGGGGGGATAGTGGCTTCTATTTGTACCGAATTATTATTTTGGTCTTTGAATTCACCCATTGATAAATTGGCCGCAGCTTACCAAATGCCCTTATCGCTTAGTGGCCCTGGTTTTGCGGGAACGATGATGTTGTGGTTATTTGCGAGTTTTCTCGGGTTAATGGGTGCTTGGCTGGTGGTGGGAAGGTATTTGAATGTGAGGAAGGTGGAGTAGGGATTTTTGCAAGAAACTGTCATAAAATGACAGTTTCTTGCAAAAATTTGAAAAACAACCTGATTTAAACTATCATTATCAATGAAACTGTCATTTTTAGACAGTATTGAGCAAAATAATGTCGTTATTAAATACAACTCCTACTCGTCCACTGATGACTGAAGCTGAATTAGCTTTCATGTTTAGTGGCAGCGATGATAGTCGTTACAGCAAGATCAAACGTTTAGTGGCGCAAGGTAAATTATTACGCATTCGACGAGGTTTGTATACTTGGGCTCGTGACTCAAAACCTAAGGTTGCACTTCATTCTTTCGAATTGGCGCAACGTATTTATGCTCCTTCCTATGTGAGCTTGGAGTCAGCATTGGCTTATCATCAATTGATTCCCGAGGCTGTTTATACAGTTACCAGTGTTTCGACTAAACGCTCAAAAGAGTTTGATACGCCTTTAGGTAAATTTAGTTATACACGATTACCAACACACAATTTTTATGTCAATGTTAAGTTAGTGGTGGTGGATAATCATCAATTCTTTATGGCAAAACCCTGGAAAGCGATTTGTGATTATGTTTATTGCTATAAAAAAAATTGGCGAAGTTTGGAGCCCTTACAAAAAAGTCTGCGGATCGATATTGATGAATTGTCTTTACTTGGCGATTCAGTTATGACTCAATTAGAGCATTATTATCATAGCGAACGGATTACACGCTTTTTGTGTGGAATAAAAAGAGAGTTAAAACTATGAGTGTAGAAATTATCCAATCCAGATTATTGACATACAATAGTCAAACGCTTTTAGAGCAAGAAAATGCATTGAAAGAAATTGTACAGGAAATTGCTTTAGCGGCGCTTTCCCGCGCAGATTTTTTTCGTATGGCAGCGTTTCAAGGAGGAACGTGCTTACGCATTTTATACGGACTAGAGCGTTTTTCTGAGGGCTTGGATTTTACTCTGGAGAAACCAGATGACCAATTTACATGGGATAATTACATTAAAAACATGCGAGAAGAGTTTAATGCCTATGGATTTGATTTGGAGGTGAAACAACGCTCAAAAAATGATAATGCTGTGAAAACTGCATTCTTGAAAACGGATTCAAAAGGTGGGTTTTTGATTATCAAGGATTTAAGAACAAATAATCCTCAATTGAGGATTAAACTTGAAATTGATACCAATCCACCATCAGGCTCAACTTATGAATTAAAATATTTAGATTTTCCATTGCCTTATAGTATCAAAACCCAGGATATGTCCAGCTTATTTGCAGGAAAATGTCATGCTTTACTTTGTCGGGAGTATGTTAAAGGTCGAGACTGGTATGACTTTAGCTGGTATATTGCAAGAAGAACACCAATCAATTTGACCTTGTTAAGCAATGCTATCAATCAGAAAGGGTGCTGGGAAAACCAAGAAATTGGGGTAACGAAAGCATGGGTTCTAGGGTCTGTTGACAATTGGTTCTTTGAAGCGAAAAAAGAGAGAATCGAGGAAAAATTGGTTCTTGTTTGAGGCGAATAGCAAGCTATTTAACGAAA
>JABEVJ010000036.1 GCA_013043985.1 Legionellales bacterium
GAGTAGCCGCAGGGCCGGGTGTTGAGCCGTCTAGGCGAAATACAAGGCAACCGACACGGCGTTGAGCCATTTGTGGTAGCCTACAATCGAAGCACCGCGAAGGTGTAGGCGGACGCAGGGCGAGCGAGGGCAGGCCGCAGGCCATACTTGTCGCCAATTTTTTGCTCCTTTTGGCGGACTCGGAGTCCCAAAAGGTTTAGCAAAAAATGGCGACACACTGGATGTGAAGTTTAGCGCCCGCATGAACGATGAGATTTGGATGTTCTGAGCAAGAAAAACCGAAGGAATACTACCAGTCTTTCGAGGTTTTTCGAGTGAAGAACATCCAAATCTCGCGTTCAGGTGGGATGATAAACTTCGCATCTTGAAGTGCGATGGGTATATATATCCCCTCGCAGTAGAGAGTTAGAAAATAAAAGTTCATTAACATGAAAAAAACACTTGTTTTTTTTTGTGATATTGGTAAAATACTTCCTCTTCACGGGCCGTTAGCTCAGTCGGTAGAGCAGCGGACTTTTAATCCGTTGGTCGATGGTTCGAACCCATCACGGCCCACCAACTTATTATTAAAACTCAATGAGTTACAAATTATTTTGAGTCTTTCCCAACAACGGGGGCACTTTAACTCTCCTTTTTACTCGACATATCAAGGTGTTAGTCTAACTTAAGTGAAAGTGCCCCTTTCTTGGGGGAGAGCCCATAATCATGTTATTTCTACATACCAAGTGATTTGGCTTGTACTTGTGTGTTCTCAGCACCAATCTGTTGTCCAGCACCCAAAATATGTCTTACAAATAAAATAACGGCATGTATGATTGTGAGCAAAAAATGCGCATTTCTGAAAGCCTCGGCCACAGGATCTATTTGGTTTTTTTGCTCGTTAATTGTAAACTCGGCAATGGCGAGTACGGTTTTTAACCACGCAATTCCAGCCTCCACAATAGCCAGCGTTGTCTTCATCGTATCAAAAGACGTTTTGTCTGAGGCACCCAATGCAGTTTGATTGACCATTGAAGCTGTTGCGGCGGTTGCGTTAAAAAATGAGGCAGCTACACGGATTGCTTTTTGCGGAACATGGTGTCTATCACCAATAAGGTGGGTTGCGGCCTCACCGAGTACCAGCGGCACTTTTACAAGCTCGGCACTAAAAAAAACTGCTTTGTTACCTTGTGACATGGTAGAGAGTCCTTCTGTTGTTTCTGTGGGTTATTATAGCTGTAATGGTTGGTAATGCACAGGGAAAATCCATTTTTTGCATAGAATCCACTATCAATTACATTAAGCGAAAATAATTTGATTATAAGCTTTTCTTGAGATTAATCGCGGGCAATTCGTTTCGCTGCTCAATGGCAAAATACTAAACGGTGAGCAGTTCGGCATAATGAAAGAAGGGTAGTACCGCCACCCCACCGTAACGGCTATGTTTTAACATTTTAAATGGTAATATCCCCTTTATCGATTTAACACAAATTGACGATGAAATCATTCAGAAGCATGTCTCAGCTGGCCTTACGGAGTGGTGCTTAAAGCATGTCAATGAACGAAACCTTATCAAGTACATAAATACCCTCGTACAGCTTATCCAGCAATCGGAGGCACAAAAAAATAACAAATATTTGATGCAAAGTATGGGCTATATCATGTATAATATGGATGATGATGCATGGGAAGTCTTTAAACCCCGAGGCGTTGGCCATGCTCTTTTTGCGATTGACTTGACTTGATTAGGCAAGGCTTTCCCTTAAGAGCCATCAGTGAACAAAAGGGATTTAACTTATTGGATAGAGTGTCTCGAATGCCCTGTTCCTAAATATAAATAATAGAGGTGTGCCCCCATGTGGAAGAAAACTCAAGTGCCTTTTTTCAGTAACGAAGAAGAGATAGAAGAGAAAGCGCAAAGAAATATTGATCTAAAAATTCTGGTGGTTCGAGCAAAAGTTTCTGATCCTGTTAAGTTGGATCATTATCGATGGATCGAAAATTACACTAATGCCTCTTTCAGTATTCCTGGCGTGCATTATGATTACCTCACAAAAAAAATTCACTACACGCAATCTCTCATCATTAATGCAGAATTGTATCCATGCAAAGCTTATCAATTCGATCCCGCTCAATCCAGTAGGTGGCCCTATGCACCTTTCAACAGCTTTTATCAAGGAGCGCACGCTGCCATTATTGCTTTTGACACTGGTCTGAAAAATTGGGAAAAAAACCTTTCATCTCTTATTGAAAAAGTAAAATCTAAAATAGATGTGCCTATTTTTTTAGTTGAAATAACTGCTAATGGGCTTCATCAAACTGTTTGCAATAATGAAATAAAGACATTGGTTAATAAGCATGGTTGTTCGAGTACAGGGGTTGTCAATTTCGACAGTCAATATGATGTTGAAAATACCATGGAGAATACGATAATGACAATAATTAAAGCTTATCTGGCAAAAGAAAACTATGTTGAGCACGAAAGAAATGATAGATCATTAATTGAGTTTATATAAAGCTAACTGTGTTGACTCACAATAGAGGTAACTTGATATGGCCTAATTGAACTGAACTCATCCAAAAGTCCTAACATCTAAATTTAATACTCTTGTAATTTTTCACTTGTCATTAAGTGTGAGAAAATACTAACAGTAAAAAACCAATCATGACACCTGTCAAAAAATGATAGGTACGGCACTCTTTTTAATATCTGAGAAATTATTGGTGTTTTACTTTCTCTGGCCAGTCAAAGCCACTCCAAAACACAAACTGAAGGTAAAGCTGTTGACGCAAGGGCACACCTTGGAAGATGTCAGCAAAGAAACAGGCCTTGATATTGAAACACTAAAAGAGCTATCTCCAGTCGTTGTTCACTGATAGTCGCCATTTCGTGCGATTGAGATGCTAAAAAAGATTCTCCATTAAAGTATTACGGAAGCAATCCTGCTCTTGAACAATAATACTGAAAGCTACAAAAATTAAAGTTGTTCACAGGGTATTGACAATCAGGTTATCCACAAAAGCTGTGGATAACTCTGTGAACTAATCTTGAGTAAAGCTGTTTTTACTCACTTTCCTTGAATGCCTCTATTTTTATCAAATTAACACGCGGTTTGATAATTACTTATATATCAACAAGTTAAGTTTAGCCCCGCTCTATCTTGCTGATATATAAGGAAAAAGTAAGTAAGCGTTTTCTTTAAACCTAGAATGTGTATAACTTGTATGATGATTTGATGTGCATTATGCTTACCCGACAAAAAAATGGCGAGTCAATTAAAGGATTTTTCTCTCTCAGTTGGCGTTGATTGGACAGCCTCAAATTACAGATATGGTGAATTCATTATAAGTTCATCCATTCGGTGTTGTTTGCTAGTTTTACGGAAAGAACCAATTGTCAACAGATATTAATATGTTAAAGTAAAAAAATTTTCTTTATTGTGTTCTAAATCATGATTGATGATTAACCCGGGAAGCAGCATCTCAATCTCTGTTTTGGTTTCATTTGACATTCTGACAAATACGATTGAAACACCAGCTAATTTAGCTCCAGCTAATCGATGTCGACCATCGGCAGTTCTAATAGCAATACTTTCACCCATGAATTCTAGACTACTTAAAATAGGTGTCTCTATATTTTCTTGTCGCAAAATTTTATCTTTATAGTAACTACTCAGCCCATGTAAAGTGATTTTTTCCCGCATCCATCACAAGGCAGCGTCAAGCCATAAGTACACTCATTGCATTTTTTACAATGCCACTC
>JABEVJ010000037.1 GCA_013043985.1 Legionellales bacterium
AATATTGTTCAAAAGAAATGAAGTTAATCCTTTACCTTGGCAATAATTGCGAGATTTTTATACAAAACCGATAATATGTCAAGGAATACTTGTTGCTGTTGTTGACCAATACATGAATCCTCGCAACCATCAGAATTTTTTAACTAAAGTTAAAATAAAAAATTAACTTTAGCAGTCATTTTGTTCGATGAAATTGTTCGTTTTTACTGGTTGTTTTGTTCGATGAAAAGCACTGAATAAACGATGCGAAAACGTATCGTATTTTTTCGTTCATTGAGCAATATAGCCCTTTTAAAATAGAACTAAATTACATCTGTATGCTAATAATAAATTATCAACGTTCATCAAGAGCAGACAAGATTTTCTGAAGTGTTTTAGGACTCACTTTGTCCTGCCCCTCAAGTTTTGAAATATAGGCTTGTGATACGCCAAATTTTTCTGCTAACTCTTCTTGGGTAATCCCTGCCTTGATTCGGGCTATAGCAACAGGATTATCAACGTAATCCTCAAGCAAAAAAGGAACATAATCTTCTTTTGTATTTTTAATTGACTTTAATTCTGATAATTTTTTGTCAATTTCGTTGTGAAGTGATCGATAAATAGGCATTGGTAATAAGACATACTCATCTCGACCATTAAGAGACTTAATAACTTGCAGGTTTTTCATTTATACGCATCCCCTCGAGCTTTTATTTTTTCGATACTAATTAATTCAATAACGTCATCTCTCAAAAAGATAATACGCCAGTCTCCTACTCGAAGCCGGAAATAACCTTTTTCACCCTCGAGAGGTTTAATGTCTAATTTGACATCATCTGGATCGCGTCCAAGCCAAGCAATTTTTTCCGCAACACGAAATCGCTCGTTTTTCGCCAAGTTTTTAAGTTTTTTCTGTGCCTCTTTACTGATAATGATGTCATACATAATAACTTATTATAACTTATATAAAGTTATTGTCAAGTGGCAAAATTTTAAAAATGTTCTTTCAGTCTTTACAAATATGCACCTTGAAACAACATTGCCTTGACTGTCTATTTTCGGCAATATTTGTGGTTGTTAATCGCCTTTTTGCCGGAGACAATCTCCTAACTCATTCTATCTTTTTCTAAAGAAAGAATATACGAAATACCACATTCGCGTTTTATAGCACGCTTAGCTACTACAAGATCAATGTAAGAGCATATTACATATGCTGAAGCAGCGCCAGCAAGAAGGAGAATATGCTCCCATGATAAACCCATATATATATTAACTCCGCCTCCGCCTAAGACTGAACCAACTCCCCCCTTTGCCAATGTTCCGAGGAATGACTCATCAATATTTTTCAAACTATTTCTAAAATTAATCGCAGCTGGAAGAATTTCTGTTTTTACCAATTTTTCAATACTATTTATGTAATCATCATCAAGACCTAAATCGCCTTGCTTTTCTTGCAAAATAGATAAATATTGTAAAAACTCTTCACGGGATTTTTCTGAAGAATTTCTATAATCAACAACATCTTTCATACTTAACTGTTCCAAATATTCATTTGATATTAGCTCATCAAATATAGCAAAACTTAGATCAGTTACTTGAATATTATTCCTTTTAGGTTCTAATTTCTCTATTGCTCGTATATAACGAGCATTGAGTAAATTAGCGTATGGCATTGCGTCAGCTAATGGAATAAAACCATTTTCCATCGATGTTTGTAGAGAAAAATTCATTTTTGCTGAACAAATGGCAGCAGTTAATATCAATTGTTTTAAACATCCTAATGGAAAGGATAAGTCAAACGGTTTAATTTTATCATCTAAGAGTAAATTTTCAGCGGAGCCGTATATTTTTAAAACAGAAGAAATATCAATTTCCACCATGTTTTTTAAAATATTTTTTTCATCGCCAACCTCGCCATAATTTCCGGGTTGAATTTGAATATTCCTAAAAATTGGCGAAGATTTTAATCCATCTTGAAACATTTTAAGAAAAAACGGATCATTTATATCAGTATAAACTTGATCTAATAAATCATTTTTAACCTTACCGCCTTGAATGGAATGCACAAATAATGGCACACCAGCAGATCGAAACGAATCCTCATATTGACGAAGAGGAGATGGAACTCCTATTGAACCAAAATTATTAAAACTAAAGGACGGTCGATCCATAAAATGGATTTCATCAAAAAATAAAATTGCTTTTTTAAGCGTATTTTCGTTACAAGCCATATCAGGGTAATAAAGGACATTAATTTTATTATTACGCATATTTCATTATTTATCCTTCATTTAAAATAAATCACCTGTCATACCAAGTAATTTTTTCCCATCTTCTCGCAATTCACCTTTCGGTGATAAATGCCTGTATAAAGTTTGCTTTGTTACATTCAGTTCTTCGCATAGAGTTGCAATTTTAGTTTCTGGCTTACCTAACGAAGCCATTGCCCTGCGAATTTTCAGGGGGGTCATTTTATATCGCCGCCCACCTTTCCGACCACGTGCGCGAGCCGAGGCCATACCAGCAAGCGTTCGCTCCCTGATCATGTCTCGTTCAAACTCAGCCAAAGCCGCAAAAATAGCAAATGAAAACTTACCTTGTGGTGTTGTAGTATCAATAGCAGCACCCTGCCCTGTTAATACTTTTAATCCCACGTCTCTTGTCGCCAAATCTTGTACTGTACTTACCAAGTGGTGCAGATCACGCCCAAGACGATCCAGTTTCCATAAAATTAAAGTGTCACCCTTTCGAAGTGACTTTAAACAATTAATAAGCCCTGGGCGATCCTCTCGTTTGCCGGACGCAAAGTCCTGGTAAATATACGCCTCTTCCACCCCTGCTGCAATCAAGGCATCTCGCTGCAAATCTGTTGTTTGTGATCCGTCCGATTTTGATACACGTGCATAGCCAACTAGCATTTTTTGTCCTCTTGTAAATAATTTAACCGTCACGCAAACGGTCGGTTATGTGACTTTTCAAAATGGGCTCAAAACCCCTCAAAAAACGGTCACTTAACCAGTCACGCAATCAACGTAATTTAAACCACCATTAATTTTGATTGTGTGACTGAGATTACCTCAATTTTAAGGTTTTTCAAACCATAGTTAAAAATTATTATCACAACCTATTGCAATGAAGTGATTTATAAACTACAATCATAACATGATTGAAATTAAACAAACTGAAACCTTCCGTAAATGGGAGCACAAGCTCAAGGATAAAAAGGCAAAAGCTGCGATTGCTGCTCGCCTGTTTCGGCTTGCGAACGGTCTTGCTGGTGACGTGGCTCCGGTCGGACAAGGGATCAGTGAACTTAGAATTCATTATGGGTGCGGATACCGTGTTTACTTCCAGCAAAATAAAAATGAAATCATTATATTGTTGTGTGGCGGTAATAAAAGTACTCAAAGTCGAGATATTGAAGTTGCAAAAAAACTTGCAACCGAATTGGGAGAATTAAGATGACAGAAGCTCTTCATGATTATGACCCCGCCGCTGCGCTGGATAGCCCAGAGGCCGTTGCTGTCTTTATGGCCGATGCATTTGAAACGGCTGACGCTGCCTATATAGCAAAAGCACTGGGCGTCGTTGCGCGTGCGAAAGGCATGGCAGAAATAGCTCATGAAACAGGGTTATCAAGAGAACAACTCTATCGCTCATTTAGCGCCAACGGTAATCCGACGCTTAAAACGATGCTTGCCGTCATGCGAGCAATTGGAGTAGATATGACTGCCAAAGCACATGCTGCTTAAAATATAAATAGCAAGGCAAGATAATAAGGCGCTTAAGGGGCATAGGAAGGCTTTTCGCTAATTCGTGAGGGAATCCATTCTAATGGAAAAGAACCCTCTTCATTAACAATTGATATTTCTAAAATTCTTCTGAGTTCTGTTTTACGTGCTTCTGGTAGAACACCATACCTTAGCGAAGTCATTGAGTCTGTTCCAAAATTTTTTATTAAAAATTTCATTCTAATATCACCTTGCGTTTCACCATTTTCTAATGCAAATTTATCAAATTCGGAATCTAATAATTTTTGGTATTTTTGAATTTTTTCTATATTAGGATTAGCGCCGTTTTTTAAATCTTGAGAATAAATATCTTCATAAGACTCTGCTGCTTTTCTCATATCTGCTTTACGAAAAGTCAAAGCATCTTTTTTAAATAAATAATCTAAACTCTCATCCTCATGTTCAACATGATGGCCAACTGGTTCCTCCACATTATTCAAGAAAAAATGCCTAGACAAACAATTTTTAAGGTTATTTCTTAACTCTACCCTGCGCTCAAATCTACCAAATAATCTAATTTTTGCTGAATTTATGTCGCCACCAACTCTTATGAAATTACGTATTGCTATTGTCATTTTCAGAAGTGGATAGCACCAATGTCAGAAGTCGATAGCACTGACGTAATTTCTCGTTTGTAATTTGAACAATAAATATCTATTCACTGCTTTATCGGTTTATAACTCATCAACATAAAAATGCTTGATCAGTTTGATTAGATCACTTTTTGCTTTTTCTCCGCTATCTATTAGCTCAATAAGCTCTCGAGGAGTTAGCATAAAATATTCAAAAAAATCATTCCTGTTGAAATCAGGGAGCTTATCGGTTTGAATTTCATACACATTCATAAAAGAGGAAACACCGTCTTTGGGTCGTAAATGACCTAATAGATGTGTAGCAAATTCATCCGGGTTTATATTTAATTCCTCGTGAGCTTCTCGAGCGAGAGCATCCGCATAGTTTTCACCACTTTCCACATGTCCACCTATACTCATATCCAACGATAATGGATAAAGTGCTTTATTTGCAGAGCGGCGTGGTATCCAAATTTTACCATGAGAATTCACAACAAATGCATTAACTACACGAAAATTTGAAAGGCTTTCAGCATAAACCACTGACCGTCTTTTCTTGCCAATAACATTGTCGTTTTCGTCAACAATAGGACTTACGCATTGACAGGAATATCAATTTTTGCTGTACCTAAAATAAATCCACGAATAGCTCCCACAAATAAGTCTCTCTTTAATTCATACCAAT
>JABEVJ010000038.1 GCA_013043985.1 Legionellales bacterium
ACTTAATGCTATATCAAACTTAATATTTAAATTTGGCATTATTGGTAATTCACCATAAATATATCTTTTTTCAGTTTTACCAATTTCATAATCTGAAATAAATTCTTTCATTGCTTCCATTCTGATTTTTCCAAGTTCTTCGATGTTTTTTATATTATTCCAAACAAATCTATCAAAATTATTTTTTGTTTGCTCCATAACCACATCAAATGTTTCATTAATTCTCTCTAGTATCTGTTCTTTACTATATTGATATATTGGATCTATAGAAACAACCTTACCATTCCTTCTAGTTAATTGTGCATTAAATGCAGCAGGACCATCACCACAACCTAATATTTTTTTATTTAAATCTTTTTCTGACAAATTAAACATTTTAATATATTCATCGTATGAACGTCCCCAAGGAACTATAGATTTATATTCTACTGCCATCATCTTCTCCATGCATTTTTTAGCTCCGCGCAAGCGGAGTCCATCTAACGCCCAGTTAAGCTGCGAACCGGCTTGTCCGGTGAGTCAGCTTGAACTGGATGTTAGACTCTCCAGTCTTTGCCGTCTGTCGGATAAAGTTTCATTGTCTAAAACAAAGTACTGAAATCCGCTCACAGGATAGCCAATTAGCTTTTTGCCCAAGGCTGATAAACTATATTCCTGATTTTCATATTTTACGGCATTTTTGTCATCCACTGTGGAACATTTGACGTTCGCGTCTTTTAAAAAAGTAAGTTCTGTACCTACGGATATTCCCAACTCTTTGAAGGTACTTCGTGACTTTCGAGTTATTAATTCTTCTTCTTCAATTTCTGCGTCCGTTGGGACGCCCAGTACTAAGTCCTTTTCGATGTTTTTCAGCTTTGCTATTTCTTTGAAAATCATGAAAGCCTTTTCTGGAGAAATCAGAAAAAACTCTCGAACTCTTTCTTTTCCGCTATTCAATTTTTCTATTGAATGTAAGGAGCGATCAATTGAATCAAATATAGTGTGGATGCTTTGTTCAACCTCAGCTGCCTTTTCAACTGAGAGAGTCGCATAAACACGGAAAGACAACGGAATAGCCGTCGAAGAATTGAGAGAATTTAATCGGCTCTGAATGTCATCGTTGTCCGTGTAACCAATTTTAACCCAGCCTTGAAGACTTGGGTTCGTTAATATGTAAACCAGCCCTTTCGCCATAAAACATTCTCCTTTCGAATTATCGACTGCCGCGCCGGAGGCGTCAGTCTAACATTTGCTTAACCTGTATTTTCGCACCGCGCAGCGGTTTGGCGCATTTTGTGCGTAAGGAGCGCAGCGACGCACAAAATGTGACAAAGAAAATATCAGGTTGAAGCAGTTGTTAGAATATTTTTTTTAAACTTCACTAGAAATTTCAGTATTAACTTCTTCAACAATTTTTTCTTCGTTTTTTTTATCGGTTTCTTTTGTCTTTATTTTCATTTTTTCTAATTTTTTGACGACTTTCATATATTTATCTTTTGCGTCAATTGCTTCTTGTGCATCAAGAACTTCACGTTTTATAACATCATTTACAAGAAGTCCAAGTATTTCTTCATCATTGAATTTTATTAAAGGATCGATTTTCTTAAATTCCTTTTTAATTAATTCAATAATTGGTTCTGATTGTAATAAAGTTCCAATAAAATACTTATTAACAATCATTTTGTGCTGTGAGAATTCATCTATCGCATTTTTTTTAATTCCTTCTTTACACAAAATATATAATTTATCTAAATCAGTTTGATTTTTTAGCTTTATGTCTAATAAATTAAATTCACAAATAAAATCCGTTCGTATTGGTTTTTCAAAACGAACTTTATATATTTTCCATGACAACCCATTCGTTAAAACAATCCACTCAGTTCCATTGTTAGCGCCATAATCTAAAGCCTGTTGATAATGTTTATCACTTAATGCAATTCCTATTGCTTTTACTTCAATTAGAAACTTTAATTTTTCATCCAGTTTTATTGCTAAATCACAATAAGTATTTTTAATAGCATATTCCCGTGTAATTTCCGTGTATTTATCATAACCAAATAGTACAGTAAGAACATCAGTAACAATAACGACAGTATCGGCTTCGTTTATATCCCTGTTCTTTGCCTGTTCGATGACTTTCTGAAGTTTACTCAGATTGTCCCTAAATCGATCGAGAACCTTTACTGGAATAACTGACATATATTGCTCCTTAAAAAAAAGATTAATAATTAATATTTTTCTATTTCCTCGCGCGCCGAAGGCGACATTCTAACATTTGCTTAACCTGTAATTCCGGCCCGAAGGGATTGGCGTGAAAATTGCACCAAAGGAGCGTAGCGACGACTTGCAATTTTCATGACAAAAGGAATTATCAGGTTGAAGCAGTTGTTAGTTTTCTTTTTCTACTACTTATTATACACTTAAAGTCTTAAATATTTTTCCGAAACGTATAGCAAATATATACCACGGAATTAAAGATATTAATGAAAATATTAATCCAATAAATCCAACAGTTGATGGTATAATCATAAAAAACCCTGTAATTAAACCTATAATAGCCGTTCTCTTTCCAAATATTGAATTTCTATACATTACTAATGAAACTATTAACAATGTAATTGCATTTAAAACATAGTAAACATCAAATGCTGTGCCTTGCCAAATTGCAAGCATTGTCTGTCCTGAAGAAATAATAATATTTTTTTCTATTTCTGAAGTTGTTTTATAATAATTATTTGAAAGTGTTAGTAATTCAAATGTTTTACATGTTGAGACATATGCCGCTATACCAATTAATCCAATGATAATACCAATTTGTAATAATCCCTTATTAATACTTTTAAGTGAATGATAAAAAGCTAAATAAATAACTGCCATTAGAATATTATCAATCATAAGAAAAAAGTCAGAATGAAACAAACCAATTATTGGGTATTTATTAAATATTTCAAACCATTCAATTATTGTTGATGACATGGGAAATATAGCAAAAACAATTATTTGAATTGGAATAATTATCAACATAATTATTGTTGATACAAATGCTACTTTAAAAACTATCTTATAATCATTTTCCACGTTAACACTCCATTTTATCAGGACTTATATTTTACTACTTTTACAAACCAAAAAAAAAATCTATTAAAAAAATTTTAAAATTATTATGATTTTTTCCGCCGCCCGCAGGGTCAAACTAACATAAATTAGACTGTTCCAGATAACTACCGTGAATGAGTTTATCTTGTTCCTGATAATATTGCGTTTTATTTCGCAAACTAAAACATCTCCTTACAA
>JABEVJ010000039.1 GCA_013043985.1 Legionellales bacterium
CAAAGAACCAATTGTCAACAGACCCTAATCTACGCGGTTTCCAAATATTCATAGCAAGGATCATTTTGTTAATTCTCTCAACAAATTGCCATGTCGTAATAATTGTTGTTTGAGTTTCAGTCTTTCTGAAAGGATAACGGCTTTTAATTCATCCAAGGCGCGTTCAAAATCATCATTAATAATGATGAACTCATATTCATGATAATGCGATATCTCAATATTGGCTTGTGCCATGCGATAAGCAATAATTTCAGGCTTATCCTGTGCACGTTGTTCAAGTCGAGTTTGTAAGGCAGTCAGGGTAGGCGGCAAAATAAAAATACCAATACTTTCTGGAATCATCCACTTAATTTGCCGAGCGCCTTGCCAATCAATTTCAAGGATGACATCCTTGCCAAGAGCTAATTGCTCTTGAACCCATTGCTTCGATGTACCATACCAATTACCAAAAATCGAGGCATGTTCAAGAAATTGATGAGATTCAATCATGGCTTGAAAAGTGGACTCATCAATAAAAAAATAATTGATACCATCCTGTTCGCCAGGGCGGGCAGGGCGTGTGGTATGCGAAATAGAGACTAAAATATCATCCATACCGGAAATGACCGCTCGAACCAGGCTGGTTTTGCCACACCCAGAGGGTGCAGAGATAATATATAATGTCCCGTTAGGATCCTGCATAAAACACCCTGCAATTGTTAACAGACCTTATTGTCTGGATAAACGCCGATTATCATAAACGTAAAGATCAGTCGATGAGCGGAAGGGGTTAATATCTATTCCGCCCCGTCTTGTATAACGACCATCGACAATAAGCTCCTTCGGAGAGCAGTGGGTGAAAATATCCATGTAGATACGCTCAATGCACTGCTCATGAAATTCATTGTGGTCTCTGTAAGATACAATATATTTAAGCAGGTTTTTTCTGTCTATTTTTTTACCTTTATAACGTATTTGTACGCTTCCCCAATCGGGTTGGTGAGTGACAAGGCAATTAGCCTTCAATAAATTTGAAAAAAGTGTTTCTTCGACGTATTCATTACTGGTTGATAACAGGGCAGGAGCCACTTTATATATCGAGCAGGTAACATCCAGATCATCAATACACTCGCCTTCCAAAGCATTAATCAGAACTGTGTTGGGCATTTTATCAAGAGTGGTCAGATTGACAGCCGCTTCTGCATTCACAGCACGTGAGATATCTTCTCGAATAGTATGGGTCAGAGCATCAATGGATTGAAAAACGGTGTTGTTTAACGAGTTAAAATACAACTTCATCGACTTGGACTCAACGATATTTGTTGAATCACAGGGATAGGCTATTTCAGCAATAGCAACGATAGGCTTGCCCTGACGATTCAGCCAAGAAACCTCATAATGTGTCCATCTATCAAAGCCGCAAAAAGGAAGTTGAGAGCCAACAATATGAATTTCTTCCCGCTGTTTTTGTCTGGCCATTGGAAACAATAAATGTGGATCATACGAAGAACGATAAGTTGATTGCTTCCCTAATGCCAACTGGTCAATAATGTCCACTACATATACTCCTTGTATTATTGTATGCGTTGAGGTGTAAGATTAGCTTGAATTTTAATTAATCGAGATTGATCATTAAAAAACAGACTAACGTGTTCTTCTTTAACTGTACTATTACGAACAGGTTGGTAAGTATAAATATAATCCCATTGATTATCAGTAAAAGTGGATTGCAGTACAGGCACTCCAAGCAAATATTGAACATCATCTTTGCTCATTCCGAGTTTCAATTTTGCAACATCTTCTTGAGTCAAAATATTGCCTTGTTGTATGCTCGGGGTATAAGGCTTTATGCACCCCGTTACCAAAAGGCTTAAGCACAAAAAAATGAAAATGAGTCTTTTTTGCATTACGGTACCAATTCCTAATATAATGTGGGCGAAGATACTCACTGCAGTAGAGATTTCGAGATTTATGTCGAAAAAGAGCAAGTCATGAACCCTGAACCTCTATCGCGGTGAGTATATTATACCCTGATTCGTCAATCAGGTATAGATCCTTAAGTTTACTAAATTGAATGGAGAAAGAAATGGACAATCAGGATTTACGTAGAGCCGGATTAAAAGTGACCTTGCCCCGACTCAAGATCCTGGAGATTTTAGAGTCTTCTTCTGTGAGACATGTGAGTGCAGAAGATGTCTATCGCAGTTTGATTGAGCAGGGTGAAGATGTTGGTTTGGCCACGGTATATCGGGTATTAACACAATTTGAGTCAGCGGGCTTAGTTAAACGTCAGAATTTTGAAGGTGGGCATTCTGTTTTTGAGCTTGATCAAGGTGAACATCACGATCATCTGGTTTGTGTTAAATGTGGACGGGTCGAAGAGTTTGTTGATAATATCATTGAAGCACAGCAAGCGAAAATTGCCGCCAAAGCTCATTTTGAAATGACTGATCACAGTTTAAATATTTACGGTATTTGTCCTGATTGTAAAAAAGCGTGAGTATATATACTATTCTACAAGGGTTGCGGAGTCTAACATTTCTTTTGCATGTGCAAGACTTTGCTGAGTAATTTTGATTCCTCCAAGCATTCTAGCTAACTCTTCAATCCGTAAATCAGGTGTCAGCGAGGTCACATGTGAGCGAGTTTCACCTTTTTGCGTTTCTTTATGTATACGCAAATGGTGATGTCCCTGTGCGGCCACTTGTGGCAGATGTGTGATACAGAGTATTTGGGCATGTGCGCCCAGACGTCTTAATAATTTTCCGACAATTTCAGCAATACCGCCTCCAATACCAACGTCAACCTCATCAAAAACTAGTGTTGGTGTATCAACAGCTTGAGCAGTAATTACCTGGATGGCAAGGCTGATACGTGACAATTCTCCACCAGATGCGATATTTGCCATCGGTTGTAACGTTTGCCCCGGATTGGTTTTAACCAAAAATTCCACTTTATCCGTACCATGTGCAGTGGGAAGTGCATTGGTTTGCTTATTAATACTGATGCAAAATTCACCGCCAGTCATACCCAGTATCTGCATGTTGGCAGTGACTTGTTGATTGAGTCGTTTTGCAGCGTCAACACGATTTTTATGCAATTTATCTGCAGTAATATGGTATTTCACGAGAGCCTCTTGCTCCTCATGATGCAAGCTGGCTAATTTTGTTTGACTATGCGTCAGATTGTCTAATTTATTTTTTAACTCAAGAAAATAATCGGGTAATTCTTCGACAGATATTTTATGTTTTCGAGCTAATTGGTGCAGTTGATTTAAGCGAGTGTCGATTTCTTGTAAGCGAGCAGGATTCAGTTCGATTTGTAAAGCAAATTCACGTACTTCATTTTCAGCCTCAGTAATCTCAATTAGTGCATTAGCAAGAAGTTGGCAGGCATTTTCAAGCTTGGGACTTAAATCTTTCATTTGAGATAACAGCGTGGTAGCGTGGTTGGTTAATGTGGAGATATTGCTTGTTTCATCATCACTTAAAAGGCTTAACACCTGTCTTGATTGTTCAAGCAACTGCTCGGCATTCGCTAACTCTCTATGTTCGAGGTGTAATTGCTCCGATTCTTGAGGAATTAATTGAACATGTTCCAACTCTTCAACCTGATAACTCAGCAGTGTTATTTCAGCCTCTTTATCCTGGAGTGCCAGCAGCTCCTGAATGGCTTTTTGAATGTCACGCCATTTAAGATAGTGAGTTTTTACATCTAATAACAAGTCAGTGTGGCCTGCATATAGATCGAGCAATTCTCTTTGTTCGTCGCGTTTAACGAGCGAGCGATGTTCATGTTGACCATGAACATGAACAAGATGTGAGCCCAGCTCGCGTAACTGCTGCAAGGTGACCAAGGTGCCATTGACATAATTGCGAGAGCGGCCATCGCTAGCGTTAATAATGCGACGAATCAGACAGCTTTCACCTGCATAGAGATCAGTTTCTCGCAAAAAGTTTTCAGCAGCAGGGGTTTGCGTGATATCAAATTCAAGGATCACTTCACAGCGCTCGGCACTAGCACGTACGATTTTACTGTCTATACGCTCGCCAAGTGCAATATCCAGTGCATCAATGACAATGG
This sequence comes from Legionellales bacterium, assembly GCA_013043985.1. Classification (GTDB taxonomy): domain Bacteria; phylum Pseudomonadota; class Gammaproteobacteria; order UBA1113; family UBA1113; genus JABEVJ01. Next base: position 4,063 of record JABEVJ010000039.1, read on the forward strand.
ATTTACCCGCACCCGTTTCTCCTGTAATAACAGTCATTCCGGTCGCGAGTTCAAGCTCAAGGTTATCGATAATGGCTAGGTCGCGAATTTGAATACGTTGTAACATGGCTATCTACTCCTCGGAATTGAATCTGCGGCGTTGTTGCTTTTGACGGCTCGCTATCATCATAATAAAGCTGTTTCCCAGCCAAGTTTGCTGCGCAGTGTTTCAAAATAATTGTATCCTATGGGATGGATCAATCTCAGTTTTTGGGATTTTTTGACAATACGGATGTGTCCGCCGGGTGGCACTGAGATGCGATCTTGGCTGTCACAACTGACCCGTGGCGCACTTTCATTGTGTGCGTTAATGATGATTTTAATCACACTATCTCCATTCACCACAATGGGACGGCTGGAAAGTTTATGAGGGAATACCGGTACCAGGGCAAGCGCATCCAGTTGAGGGTGAAGAATAGGGCCGCCACCCGAAAGTGCATAAGCTGTCGAACCAGTCGGCGTTGCTACAATGATACCATCAGCCTTATGGCTGCACATAAATTGCTCGTTAATGTAGACATCAAACGCTATCATGTGCGGAATATCACCTGGCATTAATACGACATCATTCAAGGCATCGTTATGCGCAATTAATTGATTGTCATGGTGAATACTTGCTGTTAAGAGAAAACGTTTTTCCTCTGTGTAATGACCTTTGAGCACTTCACCAATGCGCGTCTTTACTTCATCAGGACGAATATCGGTTAAAAAACCGAGACTGCCGCGATTGACGCCTAATACGGGTACATTATGATTGATGGCAAAACGCGCAGCACCAAGAAGGCTGCCATCACCTCCAACGACAATGATTAAGTCACTGTGTAAACTCAGCTGATCGCGTGATACGATGGGAAAACGGGTTTCATTCAGTGCTTGAGCAGTCTCTTGTTCCAAAATAACGTTAATTTTTTTTGACTGTAAAAAATGAATAATGTCTTCTAATGTTTCAAGATTAAAGTTACCTCGATAGCGGCCAATTAGCCCGATATTATTAAAGCCTGAATTTATCATCATATTTATTGCCAGCAAGTTGATGCAGTGCCTGTCCCTGTCGCCCCTTTTTGACCGAGCTGGTTCAAAGTTAGCGTAGCGCAGGTAGTATCGCTTGTCTGCGCACCTGTTGGTGCAGCCTGCAAGGTATAAGTTGTTGCAGTGGCAGTAGCGATGGATAGATTATAATAACCACTGGGTGAGGTGGCCAATTCTCCCACCCCTGTAAGCGTCGCGCCTGCATAGGTATTATTACTGGTAAAATAGCGCTCCATTTTGTTGGCTAAATCAAGCAGCGCGATTTGTCCATCACTCCGCCGATCTCTTTGCATGTAACCTTGATAACTTGGGTAGGTGATGGCGGTCAAAATACCAATAATCACCAGCGTGACCATTAGTTCTATCAGGGTAAAGCCTATTACTTTTTTGTTCATCTCTATTTCTCTATAAATCCTGGAATTTGATTGTGCCCCCTTGAAGTTATCAAATCAAGCCTTATTTAATATGAATACGACAGGAGTTTTCTACTATGCGTCCAGAACAAATGACCACGAAATTTTACAATGCCCTTAAAGATGCAGAATCTTTGGCACTAGGGCGTGATAACGCGATCATTGAGGGAGCGCATCTGATGGAGGCTCTCTTGAATCAGGAAGGTAGCAGCACGCGTTCTCTGTTAACAAAAGCAGGCGTTAATATGCGTCAATTCGAAGGTGAGCTGGATGCCGCTTTGGATAGAGCTCCGCGAGTGAGTGGTGGCGCTGAAGGTGAGCTTCATCTGTCTAATGAATTATCTCGTTTATTAAATGTTACCGACAAACTTGCCCAAAAACGTAACGATCAGTTTATTTCTAGTGAATTATTTATATTAGCCGTCATTGAAACAGATTGTGAACTCAATTCCATCTTGAAGAAAGCGGGTGCCAATAAACAAGCCATACTCGATGCTATTGAAAAACTGCGCGGTGGGCAACCAGTCAACGATCCTAATGCTGAGGAAAATCGTCAAGCACTTCAAAAATACAGTATTGATTTAACCGAGCGAGCTCGCTTGGGAAAACTGGATCCCGTTATTGGGCGTGATGCTGAAATTCGTCGAACTATTCAAGTTTTACAGCGCCGAACGAAAAATAACCCTGTGCTAATTGGGGAACCAGGTGTGGGTAAAACAGCCATCGTTGAGGGTTTGGCACAACGCATTATCAATGGAGAAGTTCCTGAGAGCCTGAAAAACAAACGTCTGTTGGTATTGGATATGGGGGCACTGATTGCTGGGGCAAAGTTTCGCGGCGAGTTTGAGGAGCGATTAAAAGCTGTCTTAAGTGATTTAGCTAAGCAGGAAGGGCAAATTATTCTTTTTATCGATGAATTACATACTATGGTGGGAGCGGGTAAAGCCGAGGGCTCTATGGATGCAGGCAATATGTTAAAACCCGCTCTGGCTCGCGGTGAGCTGCATTGTATTGGCGCAACAACGTTGGATGAGTATCGTCAATATGTTGAAAAAGACGCAGCATTAGAGCGGCGTTTTCAAAAAATTCTGGTTAATGAACCCTCAAGCGAAGATACCGTGGCAATTTTACGTGGTTTGAAGGAGCGGTATGAAATTCATCACGGTGTCCGTATTAATGACTCCGCAATTATTGCAGCAGTAAAACTCTCAGTGCGTTACATTACCGATCGTAATTTACCTGATAAAGCCATTGATTTGATTGATGAAGCGGGCAGTAATATCCGTATGGAAATTGATTCCATGCCAGAAGAAATGGATCATCTGAATCGCCGCATTATTCAACTTAAAATTGAACGCGAGGCATTAAAAAAAGAAAAAGATGACGCCGCTAAAAAACGTTTAAGTATGCTGGAAGAAGAAATTAAATTTTCAGAGAAAGCATTTTCCGATTTTGAAGAAACGTGGAAAGCAGAAAAAGCCGCCATGCAGAGCACGCAACATATCCAGGAAAGTCTAAAACGTGTCAAACAGGAAATGGAAACCGCTCGTCGTGCGGGCGACCTTGCTCGGATGTCGGAGTTGCAGTATGGCAAAATGCCTGAATTGGAGCTCCAGCTGCAGGCAGCCACCGAAACGAATCAAAAACAGGCGCAATTGGTACGAAATGAGGTGACAGAAGAAGAAATTGCGGAAGTGGTTTCCAAATGGACGCATATTCCAGTATCAAAAATGCTGGAAGGCGAGCGAGAAAAATTACTCCAAATGGAAACGGCACTGCATAACCGAGTGGTAGGGCAATCAGAAGCCATTGAAGCGGTTGCAAATGCAATTCGACGTTCACGCGCGGGTTTATCTGATCCCAATCGGCCTATTGGTTCTTTCATGTTTTTAGGGCCAACAGGGGTAGGTAAAACCGAACTTTGTAAAGCACTGGCCGAGTTTTTATTTGATACTGAAGAAGCCATGGTTCGAATCGACATGTCTGAATTTATGGAAAAGCATTCCGTTTCCCGTTTAGTTGGTGCACCGCCTGGTTATGTGGGATATGAAGAAGGCGGTTATTTGACTGAAGCCATCAGGCGTCGGCCTTATTCGGTCATTTTACTGGATGAAGTTGAAAAAGCGCATCCCGATGTTTTCAATATTTTATTGCAAGTACTTGATGATGGGCGTTTGACTGACAGCCAAGGGCGCACAGTAGACTTCCGTAATGCCGTGATTGTGATGACATCTAATCTAGGGTCACATGTAATCCAAGAGTTTGCAGAGCGCGAGGATTATGCTGGCATGAAAAGTGCCGTTATGGATATTGTTGGGCAACATTTCAGACCTGAATTTGTTAACCGCATTGATGAAATAGTCGTTTTTCATCCTTTGATGCGGGATCAAATCATGCGGATTACTGCGATTCAAATTCAGCGTTTGGCAAATCGGTTACGAGAAAAAGAGATACGGCTTGAGGTAGATGATAACGCAATGACGTTTCTTTCCAATATGGGTTATGACCCTGTTTATGGGGCACGTCCATTAAAACGTTGTATTCAACAATATCTTGAAAATCCACTGGCAGGACATTTACTGCGTGGGGAATTTGTTCCGAAGGATACGATTAAAGTGGGGGTGAAGGATAAGGTGTTGACTTTTAGTAAATGAATGGATGGTATCGAATTATCGAAATAGCAGGTGCACCTTCTGAAAGGACAGACTTCACAACGAAAAAAAATCTGCCTCCCCCTAGGGTCTGTTGAAATGTTTATCAAAAAAGTATAAAATTTCAACCTCGTATATTGGAGTTTGATCGATGAAATGGATGTTAAACAATTTTACCCTCTTGTTTTATATTCTATTAGCTACACTTGCTGGCTGTACCACGCCGAAGCATAATTATGGCACCGTGCCGACACAAAAAACGGACATTGCGGCTTATAATCCCTCAACTTATGGTTATGCATATTCTTATTTTGAACAACGAGCAGAAAAAGGCGATCCCATCGCAGAAGATAATTTGGGTCGAATGTATGCAGATGGGCGTGGTGTGGCTGAAAACCCGGAGCAATCGGTAAAATGGTATGCCAAAGCCGCAGCAAAACATAATGCTGATGCCGAGTTGAATCTGGGCGTTGCGACACTGTATGGCCGAGGCATTGCTCAGAATACCGGGCAAGCTTGCCAATTATTTTCTAGTGCTAAGCATGATGGCAACCGTTATGCAGAGGAATTTTACTCAGTCAACTGTACACATTCCAGCGTTGTATAGACTACAGACCTATCTCTAAGTGTTTAACCATAAAGTATTTTATTATTTTTTTATCTATGCTATAAATGATATTTAAAATATTTAATGGATGTGGTTTATGTCAATTAATGAATGGCCGCTTGAAGATAGACCCCGGGAAAAGTTGTTGGCTCAGGGAGCACTGACCTTAAGTGATGCAGAATTACTCGCTATTTTGATTGGCAGTGGCACCAAAGGTCACAGTGCAGTTGATGTTGCACGTGATGTGCTAATAAAATCAGGTGGTTTACGCAGCTTATTAAATCGGAATGCACAAGATCTACCGTATTTGAAAGGTATTGGAAAAGCAACATTTGCACGCATACAAGCGGCACTTGAGCTCAGCCGCCGCTATCTGAGTGAAGGGATGAAACGCGATAAAGTGCTTGACTCACCCATTGCAACACGTCTGTTTTTGCAAGCTACCCTGCGCGATTTTGAAAATGAAGTCTTTGGGGTTTTGATGTTAGATAGTCAACACCGTGTTATTACCTTTGAGGTTTTATTTCAGGGCACAGTTGATCAATCGGTGGTTTACCCTCGGGAAATTATCAAAAAAATATTGAAATACAATGCGACTGCTGTGATTATCGTACACAACCATCCATCGGGTATCCCGACACCCAGTGAGTCAGATGTTCTGCTGACGAAGCGGCTTTATCATATTTTATGTGCGATCGACGTAAAGTTACTTGACCACCTGATTGTGGGTGATAATACGGTTTTTTCGTTGGTTGAGCAGGGAATATGGAGTCCGGCCTAAGATGAACCCTCTTTCACAAAGCAAAGCAATAGACAATCCCAAAGGCAACATTAACATCGCATCTTGAAGTGCTTCGGGTATAGATGTGTAACTACTGATTAATTGAGAAGTACGCGTAATCATATGCAACAACCACCCCGAAAAAGGGGATGAACGACCGACAATCCAGCCAAGAAATACAGTTTGTCATTGCGAGGAAGGTAATGATTAATTAATATTAAAATATTTTTTCTATGCATTGATCTGAATAAAATTTAAATGTATTCTTTTATAGAATTATTTTTTATTCTATAACGGATTTTTAAATGACAAAAAAAGCACAGCCAAGTACACAAAAACCTACTCAAACAAAAAATGAAAACGTCATTGGACTCGAACAAAAAATGCAGATTGAGCTCATTGAGCACGAAATACAAGAAATGGTTATCGAGCTCAATACCTTGCCCCGGGTGGCGATAAGTGCCTTTTTAATTCCATTCATGACAAGCTTTCTGTTCCAGGATTTTTTTTCAGAATGGGAAAGTTGGATGAGCAAATTATTCATTAAGCTCCAGTTACTTTCGGATGAAATGGATCCTTTTATCCTCAATATGACAACGGATTATTTGCAAGCTAAAAATGTCATGGAAAGTTTTAGTCGAGGAGAAATATCCCCAACATTGGTTATTGAACAAATAAACACTTTTTGTCAACAAATAACACAGAGTCAATTGTTAAAGAAATTAAACTTTAACCTCGAACGGGTCGCTCGGTTCACAAGTGAGTGCCGACTGGATTTTGTGAGTATGCCAGCACAGGAATTGCAACAGCATTATAAAACAATTAGCGATAAATACCGAGTTGTTCAATCAATAACGGTTGAGGATTTATTAAACATAGCCAATAAACAACATTTTTTTTCCTCTTTTCTGGGGGTGATGTTTTATCAGTTGATAGCTAAAAATACCATTGATCCCTTTTTTAACTCTATTATTCGTTACCCTGTTTTATATCCGATGACACCTTCATTGGATAACAACTTAAAAATAAATTTAAATTACGATACGGCTAAAACCTACCTAGAAAAACTGGTTAGACAAAAAAACAACTTGAGCCAACATCATTATTATCAACAGATTTTTTTTCGATTACTTATCCTGAGTTTATTGGTTTTGTATCTTCTATTTGGAGTAGGGCAAACTCAAATGGGGATTTTGTTTTTTGGCGTGATTAATATAGCATTTTCTGGATTGTGGCGAGAAATCAAGACACACTACCAACAGTATAGTAGTAAAAAAACCGACCATAAAAAACAAGTAGTTCTAACTAATTTATTTAATGGAATAAATTGTCATATTGAAAAAAAAATAGCCGAAAAAAGCGAAAAAATGTATTTCCTTATTCGTTTTGCGCCAAAGCAGAAGGTGTCAGAAGGTCAATATCCAATAGCTAATCATCATATTATTCGACAATTAATAAAGCTATTTAGAACTCACCAGATTAAAGCCCTTTACGATAAAAAAAACACTATAGCAATTGACGGCAATTTTTCAGTATCAGATACAAAATTTCGCTTAATTCACGAGCAAATCAAAGCCTGCATAAAAAGGTGCTCTGATTTAAATGATGGAATAAAAAAAATAAAACTGCTGATACGAGGTATGCATGAGTTTGGTGTTGATGATAGTTGCTTTATTGAGGAGGCTATAAAGGATATAACAGTGATTAAAATTAATGTCTCACTTTCCTTGCCAGATACAGCAGGAAAAATGCAGGAATTGATTATGCTCCTGACTGGTCAACAGCTAAATTTTTATTATTGTTATAACCAAGCCTGTATTGGTGAGTTTGTACTGGATGAAGCGATTCTACAAGCACACTATTTATTGGCACGCGAATTCAAATGCGAAGTGCAATTCGATGAATAGATAGTGGTCAAATGAGGTAAACTGGCCACTCTGAATTGCAATCGGAGTAGCGATGGTTTACA
>JABEVJ010000040.1 GCA_013043985.1 Legionellales bacterium
TGAGGCGAATAGCAAGCTATTTAACGAAAACAAGAACCAATTTTTACCGATTACACTCTTTTTGCAGCCAAAGAACCAATTGTCAACAGACCCTAATTTCTTATTTTTTTCTTAAACGCATTACTTTAAATAGTTCGCCCATTTCAGTTGGCAATAATAATTGTTTTAATGCCTGTCCCAGCGTATATTGTGTGGCAATATCTTCGTGTTCTGCCAGAGACAATAAACCATGCTTTAATAAAAAATTGGCTTGAGTATCATATTCTTCCACTATGAAGCCAGCAGCAACTGCAGTTCTTCCCAAGCCGGAAAAATTAACATGAGTTGTGATATCCTGTAAGCCCGGCCACCAAAATGGGTTATCATGTGCCGTATGTTGATAATGACACATCAGAGTTCCCATATAACGTTGAGGGTGGTAAAAAATTGTATCAGAAAATCCATAATCAACCAAGAGCAACTCACCAGTGCGTTGACATGTGGCAAGACTCTGCAGCCAAGCCTCACTGGCCAAATTGACCTCCAGGAGATAGGGTCCTTCCAAATCTGACAAATAAGGTTGCAGGTAATCGTGTAATTGTGGGGTGCTGAGTGGTTTGTCAATCCAACAAAAACTATTATTTTGCCAATCAACATAACGTTCCTGGAGCAGATTGTTATTCCAGTAACATAAGTGAACAGGCATAGCGTCAAGCACTTCATTGGCTAGCATGATTCCATCAAACTTAGTTGGCAGCGTATCTAACCAGGAAACAAGCGGCATCAGCTCGGGACATTTTTGTTGAATGGTTGTCGCTTGACGTGCGCGCAAATCAGCACTGACTTCAAGGATAAAATAACGAGTGGGCAAAGAGCCTAGGTTGCCAAGCCGAATGAGAATATCCGCTGCCATCGTGCCCGATCCCGCCCCAAACTCTAATAAGTTGTTTTCTTTTGGTAGAGTTTTGAAGGTCGAGGCAATATAATTGGCAAGGGTATAGGAAAATAAAGGGCTTAGCTCAGGGGCTGTGATAAAATCACCTTCACGCCCAAACTTAGTAGTACCAGCACTGTAATAGCCTAATCCTGGATAATATAATGTCATTTGCATATAATCAGCAAAGCTGATGGCACCTTTCTGAGTAATGGTTTTTGCAATAATTTGAATCAGTTTTTGGCTATGCGTCAGCATTTCAGGGTTAGGTGGTGTCATCATGTCCAATTCCGAGGAGTTATATCTAATGAATCAAGTTGCCTTGGTAACAGGCTCCGCAAGACGAATAGGCGCAAGTATAGCACAACGCTTGCATCAAAACGGCATGAATGTGGTGATTCACTATAAAACTTCTTTCCTTGAGGCAAACAGCCTGGTAAAGAGCTTGAATGAGTTACGTCCTGATTCGGCACTTCTTTGTCAAGCAGATTTAAGCGTTTGTGAGTCTATGCCGCTTTTGATTAGGCATGTCATTGATAAATGGGGTAGACTAGATGTCTTAGTCAACAATGCATCCAATTTTTATCCCACGCCATTGGGTCATGTCACTGAGGCTGCGTGGGATGATTTACATGCTGGAAATGTGAAAGGTGCGTTTTTTCTCTCACAAGCGGCTTTTGTATACTTGAAAAAAGAGCGAGGCGTCATCATTAATATTACCGATATTCATACTAAAAAGCCGCTTAAAAATTATGCTGCTTACACGATTGCTAAGGCAGGTTTAAGTATGATGACAAAAGTATTAGCACGTGAAATGGCGCCTTATGTCAGAGTAAATGCAATAGCGCCAGGATCGATTTTATGGCCGGAGGCAGAAAATACGCCTGGTGAATCGCAAAAAAATGAAATTATTGAACGTACTTTGTTAAAAAAACAGGGTTCGCCAGAGGATATTGCTGGAATTGTTCATTTTTTGTGCCAAGCTAAATATATAACGGGTGAAATAATAACCGTGGATGGGGGCGCATCTATACGTTAAAAAGAAGTATACTCCTCGCAATTGGATTTGCGGCTAGGCGCGGTTGACTCGAGCCGCCGGAGTGTACTGCCTGTACATGAGGACGGTGAGAGTTAACCGCAACAACGCCGCAGATTCAATTCCGAGGAGTATAATCGATGAATCAAAAAACGTTTCGACAGAGCGATAAACTCGTGCCTGCCGAGCCGGAAATGAGTGATGAGCATAGCAAGCTTGCCAGCAACTCTCCCAAACAACTCATGGTGAGAGAAAAACAAAAAAAGCGTAAACCGCTTGAGCAGCGTAATGTGTATTTGCCCAAAGGTTTTCGAACCAGTGCAGAAGACGAGGATGACGAAAGCAGTGGCGGTACGGGTGCTCCTTTTCCCGAAAGTGGAGAGGCCGGTACACCATTACCTGAGGGCGAGTATTATGAAATACATGAGTTAATTCGCTCGAAGCATAAAGGTAAAGTAGAGGCGGGGCGGAAGTTTCATGAGCGCTTGGCGCAAGAGAATGGGCAGACGGCTGAATTCAATGATGATATGCATCCTATAGCTGCGATGGCTTACTTCTCTGGGGTTGATAATGAAAAGGAATCACCAATACCGGGGATAAATACGGATGAAGAAATCATCGAAGAACTTAAGTTTAGAAAACGATTGCAATTACAAAAGCAGTTGGGGTTAGACAATGCACATACTTCCACTCCAAGACCACCAGGTATGTGATTTAAATGCGTTATAAAACACTGGCAAAAGCCATCATTCACGGTACATTAGCAGATGTACAATTGTGGCTTGATGTAGGCGCGGATATCAATGATTTCGATGAATACGGTTTTACACCGTTGATTGAGGCGATCATTTTTCGAAAAATTGATATTGTACGCACCTTATTGGACAAGGGAGCCGATCCCAATTTAAAAAGTGTCACTGGGCATTCAGCACTTCATTGGGCTGCTGAAATCGGTGACGCTTCGCTTTGTGAGATGCTTTTAAAAAAGAAGGCTGATCCCAATGCCTATTCACGCAGCAGTCAGCCCGTGCTGGTTTTACCGTTATTAAGAAACCAGGCAGATGTTAAGGCAGTGCTCTATCAATATGGCGCTGATCTTAATTTTGCGCAGGATTTTATCCAGGCAAAGTTGCTGGCTCACCGATATGAACTGATGGGCCCGGTGGATATTGTCAATAGCGAAAAACATTTTATTCAATTGGACATGGAAGGATTTTTTCTGGAATTTACCTTGAGCATCGTTGAAAGTTCATTAAGCCGCTTTAAAGCGAGTTTTGCAGCGCGGCATTTACGAGTGTATTTTCCTTATTTTGATATGATTATCCAAACCTTTAAAACGGCTTCTGAATTAATTCGATATCAACACTTTACTCTTGACTATCATCAATTTCAGAGTCGAATTGATGAGCTATTACAACAAAAATTATTGTTGCTCCCAGTCGGATATGAAGGTCATGCCATTACATTTGTGAATTATGCTGACATTTTAGTCAAATGTGACCGCGGAGAATGGGGTAAGGAGCATGGGAGTGTCGTGATTTATCGCATGAGTAAGCCTCAGCATTTCAATGCAGCATTAATCAAACAACTAATCTATAAAAAACAGAACAAAGCATCCATTACCGAAGAGTTACCCGTTTATCTTGGATTGACACCGATAACACAATTGCCGATTCCCACTCAAATCACCGGGAACTGTTCATGGGCAAATACGGAAGCTGCTGTAGCGGTGATGTTATTTATATTGCAAATGCGTCAATACGATAAATTCCATCCTGATACGGTTATTCAATGCAAACAAAACGCGTTGTTGATTTATCGGCAATGGATTAACTGGGATAAAAGTGCGGCCTTAAGTGAGTTTCTGCAAAGTTTAAATGGGATCAATAAAGAGCGAAAAGCCGCTAAATTAATGCAGTTAGCCGCGGTATTGTTCCAAAAGCTGCGCAGTACCCGTCAGGCAGATATTTTGTTGGCAGAGCGTATCTTACCTTATTTGCTTGAACCGGATTTTGTTTATATTCTGCAAAGCTATAAAGAAAAATTTTGTATCAAAAAACGCACGCCACAAGGAATTAATTTATTGCAGCTGGTTGAGGCTGCTGGGTTTCATATTCCGAGTGAGAATTAAAACAACATTATGCGAACATTACACTGGTTTCGGGAAGATTTGCGAATAACGGATAATACTGCTCTTTATTATGCAACCAATCAAACAGATGAGGGTTGCCTGGCTGTTTATATTATTACACCCAAAACTTGGCTTGATCATGATATGGCACCTTGTCGCGTTGATTTTATTTTGCGTGGGCTGCATGTATTAAATGAGCAATTAATGAGGTTTAATATTCCATTTTTGATTCAAATTGTCGATTCTTTTTTTGATATTCCTGATCTGTTACTGACGATATGTCACAAGTATAAAATTGACGCCGTGTATTTTAATAAACAATATGAGGTGAATGAGCTTGAACGAGATCATAAAGTTAGCTCATTGTTAAAATTGCATGGTACTGCTGTTTATTCTTATCATGATCAAACTATTATTGAGCCGCAACTTATTCGCTCCAAACAAAATACGGCTTTCACTGTTTATGGTTTTTATCGAAAAGCATGGGTTGCTTATTATCAACAAAATCCAGTATCACTTTTACCGTTGCCTCGTCAACAGTCAAAACCAGTTTCTTTAATCACGCCGACGATTTTTCCATCAGAAATACCTGGATTTGATAATTCCATTAAGTCAGACTATTGGCCATCAGGTGAAATAGCCGCTAAAAAAAGGCTGGACTATTTTATTGCAAATATTATTTCAGATTACAAAATTAATCGCGATATTCCTTCGATTGATGGAACGAGTAAGCTGTCTCCCTATCTTGCTTGTGGCATGATTTCAGCGCGGCAATGTCTGGAGGCCGCTGTACGTTTTAATCAGAGTCAATTGGCAAGCGGTAATGAAGGGGCAATGCAATGGCTTGATGAATTGATTTGGCGAGAATTTTACAAAATGATTTTAGTCTATTTTCCACGTGTAAGCCGACATAAACCTTTTAAATTAAATACCGATAAATTAAACTGGTTGAACAATGAAGAGTATTTTTCAGCTTGGAAAAGAGGAAATACAGGATTTCCCCTGGTAGATGCAGCAATGCGTCAATTACAGGAGACGGGTTGGATGCACAATCGATTACGAATGGTTGCTGCTATGTTTTTCAGTAAACAACTCTGGTTGGATTGGCGTTTAGGAGAGCGTTTTTTTATGCAGAATTTAATTGATGGGGATCTTGCTGCAAATAATGGGGGTTGGCAGTGGTGCGCTTCTACAGGAAATGATGCTGCACCTTATTTTCGAATATTTAATCCTATTACTCAAAGTCAACGATTTGATCCAGAGGGTAGATTTATTCGCCAGTATTGCCCTGAACTAAATCATTTAGACAATACAGCCATTCACCAACCCTATGCCAAACATGATATTTTTTCAACTTCACTACATTATCCGCAGCCAATTGTAGATTATAAATCTACACGGGAAGAAGCAATTAAACAGTTTAAAAATTTGAAATAAAATTCGCGGAAAACACAAAATGCAAGAAAGAAATAAAAAAATTGTTTTAATTATCCTTCTTATTGGCACGTTTTTTTTAATGAACCTTGCTAAAGCCGCAGGAAAGGTTCCGATCATTATCGATACAGATGCAAGCACAGATGATGCCATTGCACTGTTATATTTACTTAATAGCGATAAGATTGATATAAAAGCGATTATTGTTGATAGAAATGCAGCGAGTTTTGCCAACACAGCCGGTTCTCACATTGCCTATGTGCTCAATCTGGCTAAAAAACCGCTTATTCCTGTTTATTTGGGCACGACAAAAAATGATAACGACTATCCTGTGTCTATAAAGAAGCTGGTTGATGACTCTTATCCAGAAAACACTTTGCAACCTAAGCTATTAATCAGCCAAAAGCAATTAGCCAATATTATCTTATCGCAACAAGAACCAGTCAAAATATTGTGTTTAGGGAGTTTGAGCAATATAGCAGATTTATTCAAAGTTTATCCCGAAGTCAAAAACAAAATTAGTCTTTTAACAATTATGGGAGGAGCTATTGATGTTCCGGGCAATATCGCAATACTGGATTCTGCAAGCCATAACTTATATGCAGAATGGAATGTTTTTATTGATCCATCAGCTTTTCAAGCAGTATTAAGCAGTAATATTCCTATCATATTAGTTTCACTTGATATTACTAATAAGACCCCTGTCACGCTTGATTTTTTAGAAAGCTTGCATCGACAGACAAATAATCCAGAAGCTGAATTTGTATATAAGTTATTATTCGAAAACATTCAATGGATTAAAAATAACGAATATGATTTTTGGGATCCATTAGCAGCGTTTATTCTAGTTAATCCTGAACAGGCAATAACCACGCCAAAAAGGATTAAAACGGTGACTATACCTGGCAATCACGTTGGCCAAACGATAAAAAGTTCTACGGGTTATCCTGTCAATGTGGTGACAACAGTAAGTACAGATGACCTGAAAACAGCGTTATTGAAGAGTTTTTTATAGTCGCTGTCACGAAATGAGGTCATAAAGATGTGTAGCCCGTATTAGCGAGAAAAATACACATTTATTGAATATTTGATGCATTTTATAAAAGCACATAAATGGATACCTCATGAAAAGAGCGTAATACGGGGTAGTGAAATGACCGTTGTTCCCCCGTATTACGCTTTTTTCGTTAAATGGCCTGTCTATTTTCTCTTTTCTAAAGCAGAGAAATTCAAATTTATGCGCTTTTTTTCCGCTAATACGGGCTACACATATTTTGAACACAATACGCGACAGAGACTATAGACCTTCACAAACAGACATGTGTGTGGCGAGGTACTTAAGGACTAGGACTGTAGTCATTATCTGAACCATCTGATTCATAAGCAGAAATTGATATGGTTATAAGTTTACTAAGACGCTCAGATTCATCAGAATGTATTAAGTTCCAATTTCTGGACAGTTTACTTGGAAGCAGATCCAAAGCTTTTCCCCCTGCTGTTTTTTCTACGAACTCCATGGTGTTCGAGTCTTTATTAAAAGCCAAACGAAAACCGGAGTCAACATCGTGCCATTTAAGCGGATTTTTATTTACCGTTGCTTGATCACATATTTGTTTAAAAATTTGTTCTGTCACATCGATACCATTATCTTTACATGAAAAAGAAAGGTGATATAAGTCATCCTGATCTTTCCATAAATTGTGGTCTCTCAGCTCAACTTTCATGATTTGATTTCCTTTTGATTGTTTATAATACAACAAATTTTACCATAATTTTCTAACATTTACACTTGGCAGATCACGTATTTCTTATATTCACTCCCGCCCTATGCTGGCGTTCTTCCAGCGTTGACTGGATTTGATTAGACAAAGAGAAATCTGGAAAGTGTCTATCCATATCATTTGCAATGCCATAACCACTACCCTCACTTAATATCTTACCTAAATTTTTTAGTACGGAAGGGCTAGCATATTCGCTCTGCAGAAAATCGGTAAAAAATTTCTCAACTACTTCTTGTCCTTCATCTTGTGTAATCACAGAATGGTCTTTGTGTTGCTGTGACAAAGTAGGGTTGTATGCAACCAGAAAATGCTCTAAACTTAATCCTGTTGTAGGTATGTTTTTTGCTTTGAATAAGATCATAATTGCTTGAAAAGCATATACCAAATTTTTATGATAGGAAGCTGTTTTAGGGTTTTGTTCATAATATTTTGGTTCCAATAAGCTGGACTGAACAACAGGTGAAGCTATCGGTTTTTGGTGGTGATGGTGATGCTTGCAGGCTTGTTTAGGCGCTCCCTTTGCATAAGCACTGGAACTTCTTGCAGAACCAAAACCATCATCATAAAATTGAATTTTATGCCCAAGGAGTTCATTATTGTTGAGCTTTCTTTCAGCCAAGGCATTTTTGGTATCTGACCAAATAGCCGATTTCCCACCGAGCATAATGACATTACTTAGCTGATTTTTTTGTATAAAATCAGCATAGGCTATATGTGCTTCTTGACGTGATTTCCCTTCAATCAAATAGGGTACGGTATCCGTTCCTCTTCTTAAGTTGTTTATATTTTCATCTGGTGTGACAATACTGTAAACTGGCATACCACGAAATGTATCGGGAAAATCATCTAATACTTTATAAACCAACGGATTGATTCCTTCATAGACATTGCCAAGCAAAACAACTCCATCCTCCTTATGTGCCAAGAGTTGAGTATAAATAGTGTCATATAAATTCGCCATATAATCCTTCTGCTTTTGTTCATCGCTGCATAGTTCAGGACTGCCAAACAGTACCAATGCGTTTTTAGATAAGGAAATTGGCTCAAGTTGATGAATTTTCAACTCTTCAGAACTGCGTTTGTGGTGAGCGTTGGCTACTTTATTGTGATTATAAGCGGGATCAAGGTACAATTCGAATTTTTCAATTGGTGGGCGATTTGGTGTTGGCAATGCATCAATTACTACAACGGTGTGTACATCTTCATAATTACTTATTAGAAATCTTCTCAGTTTGTCAACTTCCTCGTTTGTAAATAGTTGTTTCTGCAATTGAAGTGGAGCATTTGGGGATATTATGCAGGCATTGAGTGACTTATACATGTTTTCAATGCCGCTTTTCATGCCTAAAATGAGCTCATAAAATCTTTCAATGGCTTTGTTGTCATTTTCACTCAAAAATGCGTTGCTTGGGTAAAGCAAAGGGCCTTGAACATTCCAGTTTGTTTTCAAGTGATCCAGCACATCCTTAAATACCGCAGAACCAAGTCTCTTTTCTAGGTTGCTTAATCTGTTCTTCAAAGCGGGGTTAGACATCAATATAGCATAATCAACAGGAACGAGTTTACAAACCTTATAATAAAATTCGATGGCACTTCTACCCTCCTGTTGTTTAGACCTTGAATCTAAAGTGAGTGCTTGAACAAGTTGATTTTTATTTATAAGTTTTGGATACTGAGCCGAAAATTGTTCAATAATTTCGTTACTTTGACCATTTAAGCCTAAGTATTTAGCATGATTATCCATTAATATTTGTTGAAATTCTGAAAATGATGTGCTTTTCATAGCAGCTTGACTCAATGACCTCATTTCTTTCAGCATGGTTTGTATAGCTGTTATTTCGTTAGTATGATCACTTCTAGGGTCACTAGTTAATTTTATTTCGATTTGAGAAAGCATATCTATATTCATTTTCATCTTATGAAAGGCTTTTTCACATTGTTTAAAGTTAATATAGTTATCTTCATTTTTTTGATTTCTTTCAAGTTGATTATTTAACTCACTCGCTAAACTCTTTTTATAGGATTCAAAATCTTTAGCATCAAAACGATTTGTTATTCTATCTTCATCCCAGCGCAATTTTAATTCCTGTTCAATATCAGGATGAGCCATCAGCTCCATAAAGAAAGCTTCTTGTTTAGCAGGGGAGTATAAAGGATTATAAATAGATCCGTCACTACCCCAAAACATGTTGGTTTTTCCTTCAGCAATACCTAATAACACATTCACATGTACTTCAGGTTCAAGATCTATTAAAGTAAGGTTTGAAAGAGGGCATTTTTCTTCAAAAAAATTATCCAGGGCATCACTTGTATGGTCACCATAAGAAGCATGTCCTGCACGAATAACAGTCCTTTTGTTTCGGTGTGCCAAAGAACGTGCTTCTGACATATTCACTTCACCATAAGTAGCGGTTTCACCTGCGTGAACTTCGATTGTAAATCCTGGTCGGATTTCGTTGATGACTTGAGCAAAGTCCCGAATTGCTATAAGGTGCTCGGTCGTTGGATTGGTTTCATGCGCCAAGACCGTGATGCTGGCTAACTCAGGATTTCTCAAAATCATCGGAATATAGCTGAATAATACTTTCCTGAACAAAGTTGGTTCCAATAAACGAGCAATCGATAACCCTGGTCGCAATATGATGGGTTTTTTTCCTTCAATTTCACGTTGTGCTTCAATTTCTTGAGTAAGAGCAATAAATTTATCGAGATCTTCCTGCTTTTTAAAAAAGCCGGCAGGAATTTCTGCATAATCAATACCTTGTATTTCATATGCTTCATGCATTGCTAGCATCTGAGCTTTTAAAAAGGTCGTGTCCTTGCCAAACCAGTTACGCAGGTTATAAGCCATTTCCATATGTTCGGTAAAATCACAAAAATGGGTAGCAGCTAAATCAAATCCATTACAAAATTCACCCCAGGCTTCAGGACCCAATTTGTCCATAAGTTTTTGAATATCTACATAACAAGCACGATTGTTTTTGATGGAAACTTCTTTTTCCTGTTCATCCATTTGAGGAATTTCCAGTAAAAAATCCTCTTTAATCAAGTCGCCACTGGCATCTTTCTGCTTAAAATTTTCATTATTAGATATCACCAGGTTATTGTTAAGAAAATTAATCCAATCACCACGATTACTGTCGTTCAACATGCCTTTGTCTTTTAGAATTTTTAATATGACTAAAACAGGCATATGCACTATATCATTTAATTTAATTGCTTTTTCCAAGGCGCTTTTCATTGAAAATGCGGCCACAAAATGGGTATGTCCGTCAATCCTTTTGTAAGTTTCTTTTGAGGGTCTTTCTGATAATTTTTGGTAAAATTCACCTTTATTGTTTGTTTTGGTGTCATTATATTCAGCAATTGCTCGTATAGCAGGTAGAGGTAATTGATAGAATTTGGCGGGTTCTTCATCGCATTTCGCAATCAGTCTTCCGTCAAAATACACATTGGAATTCGCCGGGATGATAGCCTGATTACCCTCAAATTCTATAGGGTTCCCATTTTCTAAAAATAAATGTTCACGCAATACTTTTACTTCGGCAGGGTCTTTTGACTGAATTTCCAGTTTAATTGGACCATCGAGATCATCAAAGCCTAATTTAAAATGTTCAGATCCCGCGTAACTTTCGCCAAGTGATACAGTGGTTTTCATAGTACAGTCCTTCATCTTCTAGAATATTTAATGATTATAGTAGAAGAAATGAAAAGCGTATAAGCGTCAACCGTATTTTAAAACAAGGTTGACAATCAAAATTAAGAAATTATATACTCACTCCTTTAAATTCAAGGAGTCCCTATGTCCGCTATTCGAAACAACTGGACTATCGCCGAAGTACAGGCTTTGTATGAGTTACCCTTCAACGAGCTGATCTACCGTGCGCAAACTGTACATCGTACTTATTTCGACCCAACTGAAATACAACTTTCTACTCTTTTAAGTATCAAAACCGGCGCCTGTCCTGAAGATTGTGGATATTGCGCACAAAGTGGACATCATAAAAAAGTCGAATTAAAACGAGAAACGCTGATGAATGTGAAGGATGTGCTTCTCAAAGCAAAAGCGGCAAAAGAAAATGGTGCTTCACGTTTTTGTATGGGAGCTGGTTGGCGTAACCCGTCTGAAAAAGATTTTCCTAAAGTGCTTGAGATGATCAAAGAAGTGAAAGCATTGGGGATGGAAACCTGCATGACGCTTGGAATGTTAACTCCGCAGCAGGCAGAAGCGTTGAAAGAAGCGGGTTTAGATTTTTACAACCATAATTTGGATACCTCTCGCGAATATTATTCTAAAGTAACCTCAACCCGTACCTATGACGATCGATTAAATACCCTGGAAGCAGTGCGTCAATCCGGCATCAGTGTTTGTTGTGGAGGAATTGTTGGCATGGGTGAAACGATTGCTGATCGTTTGGGCTTATTAAGAGAATTAGCTAATTTGCCTGCACATCCAGAAAGTGTACCGATTAATCAATTGGCACCAATTAAAAATACCCCATTAGGCAACTCTCCACCCATTGATCCACTGGATTTTGTGCGTTTGATTGCTATTGCACGAATTATGATGCCACATTCGGTTGTCCGGCTTTCGGCAGGCCGTTCGAATATGAGTGATGAGATGCAGGTGTTGTGTTTTTTTGCTGGAGCAAATTCCATTTTTGTTGATAATGTATTATTGACGACAGAGAATCCTTCGCTTGAAAAAGATAGTGAATTATTAAGCTCAATTGGAATGAAAGCGGGTATGCCTCAAGCACGCGTTTGAAATTGCTAGTTTCTTATGTTTTTAGCCGCAGATTCAATTTCAAGGAGTATAAGTGAAAAATATCACAACAGAACTCGCTGCACTGCAGGCGGTGCATCTGTATCGAACTCGGCAAGAAGTAACGGAAAAAGCTGATAATTCTTATACGAGTAACGGTGCTCAATGTATTTCTTTTTGCCATAATGATTATCTTAATTTATCCCAAGATGCTAGGGTTATCCAAGCATTTAAGGATGGAGCAGATCAATATGGCGTCGGAAGCGGCGCCTCTGCCATGATCAGCGGTTATACCTACGCGCACCGCCAATTTGAAGACGCTTTTGCGGATTTCATGCAGTGTGAGCGGGCGTTGTTATTTAATAACGGCTACATGGCTAATCTGGGCGTGATGCAGGCTTTAGCATCGCGTCAAAGCATGATATATCAAGATAAGTTAAATCATGCCTCTCTTATTGATGCAGGGCGTTTATCCGGTGCATCTTTAAAACGATATCGACATTTAGATACGGCACATTTGATACAACAAGTAGCTAAGCAAAAAACGGATAGTGATAAATTAATTGTCGCGGAAGGTGTCTATAGCATGGAAGGGGCGCTTTCACCACTGCCTGAGTTAGTAAAAATTGCTCATAGTCAAAAGGCGCGGCTTATTATTGATGATGCTCATGGTATTGGGGTTTTGGGAGAAAAGGGACGTGGGTCATTAGAACATTTTGGCTTGACAATGAATGAGGTTAACTTATTAATTTGTCCATTGGGGAAAGCATTCGGTGCTGCTGGAGCAATCGTTTGCGGCTCACAAAGTTTGATTGAGTTTATCATGCAAAAAGCACGCACCTATATTTATACCACCATGATGCCTCCAGCCGTGGCATGTGCTTTAAGTGCAAGCCTGCAGATTATTCAAACTGAACCCTGGCGTCGCGAGCGGGTTAAGGAAAATATTATTTATTTTCGACAAGAGGCTGAAAAACGTCAATTATTGTTTGAGCCATCGCAAACCGCGATACAAACAATCATCGTTGGCGATTCAAAGCGTGCATGTGATCTTAGTCATTGTTTATTGCAGCAAGGTTTATTAGTGGTTGCTATCAGACCACCGACCGTTCCAAAAAATACAGCCAGATTGCGCATGACATTGACCTGTCAGCATGAAAAAAAACATATTGATAAGTTATTAGATGAATTACAAAAACAACTTACATAGATTTGAAAACTTAAGTGTGGAAAAAGAAGTCATTGTACTTTTACATGGCTTTGGTTTCAATAGCAATATTATGCAACCGCTTGCTGAGCAATTACACTCAACACATCATGTGGTTGTAATTGATTTACCGGGTTATGGAGATAATATTAATTTAACTTTCCCGGATAATTTAAATGACTTGACTAATAGCGTTATGCCGCAAATTCCCGAAGAAGCTATTTTAATTGGCTGGTCACTGGGAGGGTTGCTTGCGCTGCAATTACAACAACATTCAACGAAAGTAAAAAAAACCATACTACTGGCAAGTAGCCCTTGTTTTATAGAGAAAAATAATTGGCCAGGCATGTCAGAGAAAATTTTTGATCTTTTTTATAATCAAATTGAAAAAAATCCAGCCTCAGGTATGGAAATGTTTTTATATCTCAATGTTCAGGGGCTGGTTAATGAAAAAACAGAGTTTCAGCTTCTAAAACAGCACTGGCTAACGCAATTAATGCCGGAAAAAATAACATTGCTTAATAGCCTGAAAATATTAAAAGAAAGTGATTTACGAGATATCGGACAAAATGCACATTATATTTTGAGTGAACGAGATCAATTAATCAACCCACAAATTATTAAGTATCTTAATCCGTTATCTGCCGTCAGCCTTGCCGAACAAGGTCATGCTATCCATTTTTCAAATACTTCCTTAGTGGCTAATCATATTCTAAGGATCATCAATGAATTCTGATTTACAAAAAAAACAGCATATACAGTATTGTTTTAATCGTTCAGCAGATGATTATGAGCAGGCAGCAATCATTCAAAAACATGCTTTGGATCGTTTATTATCCCTATTTGCTTGTGATGGCAATTATTTAAATGAAAATATTATTGATTTGGGTTGCGGGACAGGTCAAGGAACAGAGTTGCTTGCCAAAAGTTATCCTCAGGCACGCATTCTGGGTATTGATTTTTCAGAGAAAATGCTGGCTATTGCCCGCACAAAGCAATATCATGCAACTTTTATTGATGCTGACTTTGATCATCTGCCATTTGTTTCTGACACTATCAGCACTATTTTTTCAAGTATGGCACTCCAATGGAGTTTAAGCTTAACGGAAACACTTTCCGAGTGGCATCGCATATTAAAACCCAATGGAAGATTAGTATGTTGCACCCTGAACGAAAACAGTTTGCATGAATTGAAAGATTGTTGGCAGCAAATCAGCAACTCTCCGTCAATCAATTATTTTCACTCGACTACAACCATCCAAGATACTTTGTTTAAGCAAGGATTTAATGTTCAGCATATGTTAGTTGAAAAGCAAACAATGCATTTTGATGATTTACGATCACTCTTATACAATTTCAAAAAAGTAGGTGCCAATTTTAGCATTTCGGCGAATAAGCAGGCGAGATTAACGAAAAAATCGTTGACGCAAATAGCAAAATGTTACGAAAATTATCGTACCCATGACAAGCTGCCATTGACCTATGAGTTATGTTATTTTATTGCAGATAAAATATCGGGGGGTATATGAGATTATTTATAACCGGAACAGACACCAATATTGGCAAAACTTATGTCAGTTGTAATTTGCTTACTGTCTTGAAAAATGCTGGTTTATCAACGATTGGCATTAAACCCGTTTCGTCGGGCTGTCAGATGACAGCGCAGGGTTTGCGAAATGAGGATGCACTTTTATTGCAAAAACATGCAAGCCTTGATTTACCCTATTCTTTAGTTAACCCTCTTGCTTTTGAGCCGCCAGTAGCGCCATTTATTCCTGCTGAGATGAATCAAATAAAACTGACTTGTCAGAGTATTGTTGGACATACCCAAGCGGCATTAAATATTCCAGCTGATGTTCATTTAATCGAAGGCGTAGGGGGGTGGTTTATGCCGCTTAGCAACACAGAAACGATGGCGGATGTCGCTATTCAACTTGAGGCAGAGATCATTATGGTGGTGGGGATGAGGTTGGGTTGTTTAAATCATGCTTTGTTGACGTATGAAGCCATTTGCCAGAAAACCAACAAATTAATTGCCTGGGTAGCAAACTGTATTGATCCTGAGATGCCGTATATTGATAAAAATATCTCGCTATTGCAAGCGCGTATCGATGTACCTTTATTGAGTGTGATCAATTATGGCGGTGAAATGAGATTGTTTGAGGAAGAGATTTATAGGATTTTTGCTACTCATAAACTTGAATTGTAGTCTCAAATGGACTACAATGATTATTATATAAATAATTTATAGGTGATTTTATGAGCTTATCTGAAACTTATGTCCGCGCACGTATTGATTCGAGTACAAAAGAGCGAGCTGCGGAAGCCTTGGAAGAGATGGGTTTATCTATTTCTGATGCTATTCGCTTACTTATGCTGAGAATTGCAGATGAGCGGCGTTTGCCTTTTGAGGTAAAAGCACCTAATGCACGAACGAAAAAAGCTATTCGTGAACTTGAAGGTGGGAAAGGTAAACGCTTTAAAAATATTAAATCTTTCATGGAAGATTTAGATGCGGATGATTGAACGAGCCACCATTTTCAAGCGTGATTATAAACGGATAAAGACAAATCCCCATCATAAACATGAATTGGATTTGCTTGTTTCGGATATTGTAACACTTTTGTTAACAGATCAGGCCTTACCAGAAAAAAACAGAGATCATGCACTAACTGGTAACTGGGAGGGTTATCGTGAATGCCATATTAAGCCGGATCTTTTACTAATTTATAGGAAGCCGGATCACAGTACTTTACGGCTTGCTCGATTAGGTAGTCACAGTGACTTGTTTGACTAAGGAATCATCATGACCAGAAAACAAATTCTGCAAGATTTAGCCCATAACTGGCATCCCTGTTCCCAAATGAAAGATTTTGAAAATAACCCGCCCTTACTCATCAAATCAGCACAAGGTGCCTATATTACGCAAACTGACGGTTCCCAGATCATCGATGCTATTTCCAGTTGGTGGTGCAAGCCCTTGGGACATCACTATAAACCCATCAATGACGCTATCACTGAACAATTAAATCGTTTTGAACATGTGATGTTTGGCAATACAACTTACGAACATATTATTGAGCTATCTGAAAAATTGTCGGAACTTTTGCCCAATTTAAATAAAATTTCCTATGCCAGTGATGGCTCTTGCGCAGTTGAAATTGCCTTGAAAATCAGTTTACACTCACGTCAAATTACAGGTGAATTAAAACGTCAAAAATTTATGGCACTTGAAAACAGTTATCATGGAGAAACGGGTCTGGCAATGTCGGTGAGTGATTTGGGAATTTATCGCCGTCCTTATCAATCTGTTTTGCCTGATGTGACTTTTATCCAGGCCATTCCTTATGTAACCAGCAAACACGATCCACTCTGGCAAGACTGTGGGGAGCATTGGAGAGCCATTGAAGCACAGCTGATCCCTTATCAAGATGAATTAACGGCGATTATTGTTGAGCCGATTGTGCAGGGCGCAGGAGGGATGAAAATCTATTCGCAGGATTTTTTAGCACGATTGCGCAATTGGACACGTGAAAAAGGCATTCATTTAATTGCCGATGAAATCATGACGGGCTTTTATCGTACGGGCTTAGAATTGGCATGTCATTATGCTGCTTGCGAGCCAGATTTTTTATGTCTGGCAAAAGGATTGACCAATGGAGTGTTACCCCTGAGTGTCACCTTGACAAACCAATCAATTTATCAATTATTTTATGATGATTATGAGGCAGGCAAAACTTTCTTTCACTCGCACACACATTCAGGCAATGCCTTGGCAGTGGTTGCTGCATTACACTGCCTAAAAGGGATGGCTCTGGAGTCGCTCTCAGACAAAGTCGTGTTGCTTGAACCAATATTAGCTAATCTTATGCAGGAAATTGCTGATGACACGCAAGCGTTAACCAATGTGCGATATCTCGGTGGAATTGTTGCAGCAGATTTAATTAATCCTAACGCTATTCCCCGATTTGGTTATCAAGTTGGTTGTGAGGCAATGCGCCAAGGTGCTTTATTGAGGCCTATAGGTAATACGGTTTATTGGTTCCCGCCATTAAATATTGAAGAAAACACTTTATTGAAATTACGCGACATTACGCGAAGCTCTATTTTGAATGTAAATAAAATATAAGCCAATTGCTGCGAATACCCCTGCAGCAGCAAACGGCAATATAGGGCTAATGGCACTTAACGCACCTGTTGTGATAGCCGTCATTGCCCACGCGACACCGAACACAGCGGCTGAAATTCCCATAATCCAGCCTTGGTGCAGAGAGCTAACTTGACTAGAATAGAGTGAAATACCAACGGTATAAGTTAAAGAAATTCCGGCAGAGGTTAATACTAATGCCGTATATTCCCATGGGAGCGAAGTAAAGATGGCTGCAGAAAGTGTGCCAGCTATTTGCAGTGCTGCACCGACAGCAAAAATAAGATTATCCGATTTTAAAATTTTGATCAGCGCACGAATGATATAAGTCAACGTTACTACCGATGCAAGACCTAATACGGCATAAAAAAAGCCAATATGTGCCGTAGTAAAGTGATATTTTTTTACCAGGAAATAAGCCAGCGATTGAAAGTAAAGGCTCCAGGATAATTGAACAAAGAAAAAGGCAAAAGATAAATAACGAATTTTTTTATTTTTAAATCCATCAGCAAAGAGAAAAAATCCTTTAAATAAATTTATTTTTTGCGGCTTTTTCTGCTCATGAGTTTCTTTAAAAGAGATAATAAGTAATACAGCATTCAATAACGCGATTAATGCGGCGATTTGAAACGGGGTCGATGCGGTAAACCAGGACAGAAAACTATTTTCTGCTGTGACCCCGCCAATCAGGGGGCCAAGTACTACGCCCAGTGTTGAAGCAAGAACGATATAACTTATGTTGCGAGTTCTTGTTTCTGGGGTACTGATATCGGCAATCGCTGCTTGGGCAATCGGTTGGCTGCCAGCAAAGGTGCCAGCTAATATGCGAGAAATAATAAACAGGATTAAGCTGGCTGTCGTGACGGCCATCGCGCCCACCAGATAGGAGATGGCTTCACCAAACAAGCAGATAAGCAATACTTTTTTACGCCCGATTTTATCCGATAAATCACCTAAAATCGGAGCACTGATAAACATAAACAGGGGCCACATGGTTAGCATCATGCCGTAAAAAAGGCTGCGTACTGTTTCACTTGTTTCAGTGGGTAAAATAGACAATTGCGGGTCATAGAATAACGGTGCAAGGATGGGAAAAACCATGCATAACCCGATGACATCGACAAAAATGACCATAAATAATGGAAGTAGGGTTTTCCAGTTGTTCATGAGACAGGGATCCTTGTTGCAAGAGATGAAAAAAAAAGATTATTTTTGTTGAAAGATTAAAATTAGGACTTACGCATTGACAGGAATATCAATTTTTGCTGTACCTAAAATAAATCCACGAATAGCTCCCACAAATAAGTCTCTCTTTAATTCATACCAA
>JABEVJ010000041.1 GCA_013043985.1 Legionellales bacterium
ATAGCAAACTCGTTTTATTGTTAGGTATGAGAACCCCAATTTTACGAGTTTGCTATTATTAATCAATAAGTTAATGACGAATTGTCAACAGCCCCTAATTCCCAAGGCCGATAAATCAGAAAATTCTCTCTCGATATCATAGGTCTTACCTATACAGGAAAAAACCACATCAACTGGTTCACCTGCTTGCCGACTACCTAAATAAAACATTTTTGCAATGTTTTTAGCACCCTTTAAAGTTCCCCCCTTATATCCTATGGGTAAAAAAACAGCAATTTTTTTATTTTTTTTTGCAGGCATTAATTGACAACTCCTCTCCTTGGACTCTTTTTACTCATGAAAATCAGGTACATGAAAACCCTGCTCTTTGACCAATTGGTGCTGTTTGGCCAGTTGAAAATCATATTCAACCATTTCCTTTACCAATTCATGAAAACTAATTTTGGGTTTCCAGCCTAATTTTTCTTTAGCCTTACTTGAATCCCCCAACAAAGTTTCAACTTCAGAGGGTCGAAAATAACGTGGATCAACGGAAATAATGCAATTTCCTTTTTCATCATAAGCTTTTTCATCAACACCCACACCTTCCCATTGAAAGGACAACTCTAGTTGTTTGCAAGCTTCCTCAATAAACTCTCTTACACTGTGTTGAATTCCTGTTGCAATCACCAAATCTTCAGGAACAGGATGCTGCAACATTAACCATTGCGCTTCAATATAGTCTTTTGCATGTCCCCAGTCTCTCCGTGAATCAAGATTACCCAGGTATAATTGTTTTTGCAACCCAAGTTTAATTCGTGCTAATCCTCGGGTAATTTTGCGAGTAACAAATGTTTCACCGCGCAATGGACTCTCATGATTAAATAAAATGCCATTGCAGGCAAACATGTTATATGCTT
Source organism: Legionellales bacterium (assembly GCA_013043985.1). Taxonomy (GTDB): domain Bacteria; phylum Pseudomonadota; class Gammaproteobacteria; order UBA1113; family UBA1113; genus JABEVJ01. Next base: position 900 of record JABEVJ010000041.1, read on the forward strand.
CCCGATAATTAACGGTAATCCAGTAAGCATACAATTTAGCAGCCGCATAAGGTGAACGAGGATAAAACGGTGTCGTTTCTTTTTGCGGTATTTCTTGAACTAAACCATAAAGCTCAGAAGTTGAGGCTTGATAGAAGCGGGTTTTATTTTGCAGCTCTAGAATGCGGATAGCTTCCAGCATTCTCAGCGTACCGAGACCGTCTGTATTAGCCGTATATTCTGGCTCAATAAAAGAAACTGGGACATGGCTTTGTGCTGCCAGATTATAAACTTCATCCGGCTGAACCTGTTCAATTACTCGAATTAAACTCATCGAATCCGTCATGTCACCATAATGAAGAAAAAGCCGTGACTCAGGGTCATGGGGGTCTTTATAAAGATGATCAATACGTGCCGTATTAAATATCGAGGCACGACGTCTTATGCCGTGCACTTCATAGCCTTTATTTAACAAAAATTCTGCTAAATAAGAGCCATCTTGTCCAGTTATGCCAGTTATAAGCGCTTTTTTCATGTGACATCCATAACGGAGGTTAGACCCATGTGTATTGAGTACCGTTAAATTGTGGTGCTGATTCTAACATGAAAAATAAAAAAGTAGAAGTTCATTTAAGAGGCGTAAACTGCTATGATTCTTTCTATACCCATCGCATCTTGAAGTGCGGTGGGTATAGTGTCTTAACATTGAGTTATATTTTGAATTTTATGAAAAAAAGTGCTGTTTTTTATGACATTGCAGATAGCATATTTCGCTATCAAATCTGGTTTTTACTTGGATGGCAAGACATCAAGCTTCGTTATCGTCGTTCAACGATTGGACCTTTTTGGCTAACACTAAGTATGGCTGTTACCATTTATAGCATGGGGTTTCTATATGCTAAATTATTTCATGTAAAATTAGTGGACTATTATCCTTACTTAACCGTAGGTATGATAAGCTGGCAATTCATTTCAAGTATTGTAAATGAATCTACCCAGGGATTTTTACAGGCGGAATCATTTTTAAAAGAAATGAAGCTACCCGCTCCTGTCTTTATTATGCGAATGATTTTTCGTAATTTTTTAATATTACTACATAATCTTCCTGTGTATATACCGATCATTTTTATTTTTCATATTAAATTAAATCTCTATTTTTTATTGTTTATACCGGCTCTCTTGCTCATTATATTAAATGGTTTTGTATATGGAACTCTTCTTGCTTTTTTGGGTGCCCGCTTTAGAGATGTGGGACAAATTGTTGCTAGTCTGATCCAAGTCATTTTTTTTATTACGCCAATTATGTGGTCCACTTCAGCGCTTACACCTCAAGATGCTGCTTTGGTACAAAAAAATCCTTTTGCTATTTTCATTGAACTTTTACGAGCGCCTTTACTTGGAACAACCGCTCCTGTTTCCGATTATTTGTTTGCCTGTATCTCTGGCATTATAGGTCTCATCTTACTGATGCTACTGTATCCCCGTTATAAATCTCGTCTTATTTATTGGTTATAACTCTTATGTCACATATTAGATTAAATAACGTTTGTATTGATTATCCTATATATAATATTGAAGCAAGATCGCTCAAAAAACATTTTATCCGCTTTAGTACAGGTGGCTCCGTCTATCGCAGAAATAGTAAATGTATTGTTCGCGGATTAGATCATATTTCAATTGATATTGAACATGGCGATCGAGTTGGTGTCATTGGCCACAATGGTGCAGGAAAAAGTACTTTATTGCGCACCCTCGCGGGAATTTATGAGCCAACCGAAGGCAAGATTGAAATAGCAGGTAAAATCTCTTCGCTTTTTAATCTGACACTCGGTTTTGATGATGAAGCCACTGGCATGGAAAATATCATGATCCGAGGAATTTTACTCGGAATGTGCAAAGCTGATGTGCGTGATTTAATTCAAGATATTATTGAATTTACCGAATTAGGTGATTATCTCAACATGCCTGTGAGAATTTATTCATCGGGGATGCGTTTGAGACTTGCTTTTGCTATTGCTACCAGTGTACATCCTGAAATATTATTGATAGATGAGGTTGTGGGTGCAGGGGATGCCAATTTTATGAATAAAGCTGAAATTCGTTTCAATGCTTTGATCGGCCGCTCAAATATCGTTGTAATCGCGGTTCATAATTTTGACCTTATCCGAAAATTTTGTAACAAAATTATTTTTCTAAATGCTGGCAAAATTGAGTTTTTTGGTGAAGTTGAAGAGGGAATCGCGCAGTATATTGCAACTCTTAAGTAGATATACCCAACGCACGTCAAGATGCGATGGGTATATAGTCTCCGCGCTTGAGATCGCGAGTTTCTGGCTTGCTCTTTTCCGCCCTATGCAACACAAAAACTGCACAATATGAATAACTTGCTGGTTTTAATTATTGCATAGGACGAAAAATAGCGGCCTCATAAATCTCGCGATCTCAATCGCGGAGACTATATACTCAACTAATGGAGCGACCATAATCATCCGAAAACCGAACAATATCATCTTCTCCCAAATAACTGCCCGACTGCACCTCGATAATTTCTAACGGCAACTTACCTGGATTTTCCAATCGATGAAGAGTACCAATCGATAAGAAAGTCGATTGATTTTCGGTCAGAATGAATTCTTCTTGATCGCGAGTGACTTTAGCTGTACCGCTTACCACAACCCAATGTTCGGCTCGATGATGATGCAATTGCAAAGACAATCGTTGCCCGGGATTAACCGTAATTCGCTTTACCTGAAAACGTGTGGCACTAATTAAAGATTCATAACATCCCCACGGTCGATGAATTTTTTTGTGTAACAAATGTTCCGAGCGTCTAAGTTCTTTTAATTGTGAAACAATAAACTTCACATCTTGGCAATAATCTTTATGTACAATCAAGACTGCATCATCGGTTTCAACGATAACCTGATCCTGAATACCAATTGCGGCGATCATTCGCTTGTCAGAGCGTAGATAACAATTTTTAACATTCATCGCCATAATATCGCCGTGCAGGACATTTCCTTCCTCATTTTGCTTGGAAGCTGCATGTAAAGCTCCCCAAGACCCAATATCACTCCAGCCTGCTGACATCGGCACCATAGCAATTTTTTCTACCTTTTCCATCACTGCATAATCAATGGAATCAGATGGACAATGTGAAAAAACATCTACAGGAATACGCAGAAAATCAATGTCGAGAGTCGCCGCTGAAAATGCTTTTTTACAGTGTAACGCAATTTCTGGTGAATGAAGCTCCAAAGCATCAAGATAAACGGAGGCTTTAAAAAGAAAAATCCCACTATTCCAATAGTGCGCACCCGTTTTCAAAAATTCCTCAGCGCGTGCTAATGAGGGTTTCTCAATAAAGCTCGCAACTTGATAGGCTCCTGGCATTATCTCTACTTCTTTTGTACGGATATAGCCATATCCAGTTTCAGCATGAGTAGGAAAAACACCAAAAGTAACCAGATAATCATCTAAAGCAGCCTCTACTGCGATATTTACAGCCTCTATGAAAGCATGAACATCATCGATAAGATGATCTGCTGGCATCACTAATAATAAGGCATCAGAGCCATGAGAAAGACATTCCAATGCTCCCAGTGCCGTTGCAGGAGCTGTATTTTTCCCCATCGGTTCTAAAAGAATTTTCCCAAGTGTTATACCTAATTCGTGCATTTGATTAGCAACAATAAAGCGGTGTTGTTCATTGCAGATAATGACAGGCGGGTTGATTTTTTCAAGTTGTTTTAAACGTAAAACAGCATCTTGTAACATTGTTTTATCATTAATAAGTGGTAATAATTGTTTTGGATAGGCCTCCCGAGATAAAGGCCATAAACGACTTCCACTGCCACCCGATAAAACGATGGGCTGAATTTGCATACTGGCTCCCTAAATTTTAGGCATTTATTTTGTCATATATTCTCCGCGATTGAGATCGCGGAGAATATATGCCCTCTTCTAAGTGTCAAAAAAATCTGCTAAAGTTTGTGCATGTTTATCTGGAGTAAATCATGCATTTGCCTTTCAAAAAATTTATCCAAGTTACTCTTTCTATACTGGGTTTTGGTTTTTTTGGAACCTCTTATGCAAGCACTGCGGGGCAGTTTCTGGCATTGGCCGATTTACATTTTAACCCATTTAGTTATTGTGTAACAGATCAACCCTGCCCGATGATTAAAGAGCTTCAGCTGGCGAACCCGAGCGGTTCAGCGAGCAGCAAAAACAGTTGGCTAAGCATTTTTAATCAAGCTGCATCGCAACCTATCAGCGCATTAGGCTCTGACACTAACGAAGCTCTGCTGAACCTCACCTTAAATTATATAGAAACCTTACCTATTGACTATGACTGTATCACCATAAACGGTGATTTTATTGCACATCATTTCTCAAGCCAATTTGCCCAATTTTCTGGGCTAGACACTAACTCACCTAACTATCAAGAAAAATATCAATCATTTGTGCGTAAAACTTTTCAATATATTCAATATCGCTTACATCTGGCACTACCCTCTAAATCAATTTACATTACGCTTGGAAATAATGACTCTTATGATGATGACTATGTTTACTCACCCGATCAGAATCATGCTGATAATTTTTACCATGAAATGTCAGCAATCTGGAGCCCATTAATTTTCGATGATCAAAATCAGAGAAATTTTGAATCAGCCTTTGGCAATGCGGGTTATTATGCAATTACCGTACCTGAAAATCAACCTGACTCCCCAAATCGAATACTGTTTTTAAACACTAATCTTTATTCAGCTGAAAACAACCAGGGAGCTGGAACACGTGTACCTCTAGCTGCAGAACAGCAATTGGCCTGGTTAAAAACTCAGCTTAAGCAAATTCGGAAAAACCATGGTCATGCCATATTAATTTATCATATTCCAAACGGTGCAGATAATTATGCCTCGGCGTCAGCAAACTCAGCCGTCATGCTTTGGGGTGAAAAAAACGATCATGCTTATAATGATGAATTTAGTGATATTGTTCAACAATATCACAATGTCATCACCAGCATGATGACAGCACATTATCATATGGATGGTTTTCAGCTAATGCATGAAAAACACAACGCTCGGTCTGAGGTGCTTGATACCTTTGTCAATGGTATTTCTCCCAAAAATCAAAGTAACCCAGGGTTTAAGTTATATCGTTATGACCCATCTACACTTAATCTCACTGATTTTAAAACTTATTATTTAAATATCGCTGAAGATGAAGTCAATAATGTATGGCGAGAAGAGTATGATTTTAACCGCGTATATCAACCGACCTGCGAGTTTTCAAACAATTGTAATTTATTGACTGGTTATGAAAAAATTAACTCAGACAGCAATAGTGAGAGAACCCATCGTTATATTGCATTATATTCAGCTAGCTCTGGTAATCAGCCAATTAATGAGGGTGCCTGGATGCCTTTTTATTGGTGCGCAACACAGTACCAGCTTGAATCGGCTTATAGGGCGTGTCTTATTAGTCAGGGTAGAATAAATTAATTAGATTCAAATACAACAATTTTGTTAACTACAGTCAATAATAACTGATACATTTGCACTAAGGAATTATCAATGACCATTTTCATATCCGTAAGACTAACACCCAAACCATCGCTGCGCCCTGCTGCTTTTGATGCAACCAAGGCAATACTGGCATAACGCATTCCAAGCTCTCTGGCTAATAAAGCCTCTGGCATAGCAGTCATACCGACAATATCACATCCATCACGCTCCATGCGGCTTATCTCAGCAATCGTTTCAAAACGAGGGCCTTGAGTCGCCCCATAAGTTGCATCATCAGTGAAATCAAGCGCGAGCTCTTGCGCGGCTTCCACTAACATTCGATGTAACAAAGGACAATAGGGATAAGTAAAATCAATATGTTTGGTGTAATCGAAATTATCTTCATAGCATGTACTTGGTCGATCATAGGTATAATCAATCAATTGGTCAGGAAAAACAAAATGCCCAGGAACCATATCTGAGCGAATTCCACCAACAACACTTAAACCAATGACGATATCAACACCAACTTCTTTGAGCGCCCACATATTTGCACGATAATTAATTTTGTGTGGTGGAGTACGACGCTCTAATCCATGTCGATTCAAATAAACAATTTCAATATCCGAAAATAATCCTGTCTGCAACGGTGAGGTGGGATATCCAAACGGCGTTTCAGGTAGTTCAGTTTTTTTTGCTTCAAAATCATAAAGTTTTGGGAGCACCGAGCCCCCAATAATAGCAATTTTACTCATCTTCAGAAGCTACAACAAATATACCTGGGGCATTACGCAAATATTCCTTATAATCCATACCATAACCAAAAATATAATGATCATCTACCGTTAAACCCGTAAAATCTGCCTTAGGTGTGCCACCATTTTCTCTAACATGATGTTTGTCAACCAGTACAGCACTATAAATCTCTGACGCACCATGTTCTTGACAATAATCAATGATTGCTGCCAATGTCAATCCACCATCGAGAATATCATCAACAATAACAACTACTCTGTCATCAATTGAAAAAGTTGGACTAGCCTTCCAATGTAAATCACCACCTCGAATTTCACCGCGATAGCGAGTTGCGTGAACATAATGTAACTCCAATGGGAAATCAAGGTGTGGTAACAAATTTCCGACTGGAACTAAACCACCTATCATTACGCATAAAAAAATTGGATTTTTTTCAGCCAGGATAACATTCATTTGACTAGCCATACGCTCCAGTGCTGCTTCAACCTCGAGTTTCGTGTATAAGCAGGTAGACCGCTTATAGACTTCTTGAATATGTTTTGGTAAATGCATTATTTTTCCTGTTTAATTAAATAGTGCCGTCACCAGACTTTTTTGTCCAAATACAGCGTTAAAAATGACTCAAAAATGCTCATGTGCTGGCGTGTACACTCCTCTTGCTTCACCATTTTTGCCTTGTCTTTGGACAAAAACTCTCTCGTGACGACCCTATTTGGGGTTTATACCCAAGATACTTCAAAATGCTAATTTTGCATCCTCTATTTCTGCTTTGTAGATATTCCAGTTTGGATGTTGATCGAAATTATCCGGTAAAGATTGGGCATAAAGTCGTTGACATCGCCGATGTACTTGGCTATCAAATACATAACTTCCACTTATTTCTTCTATTACTTGAATAACTGCTTGACGATTGTTGCAAATTAAAAGCATATCACATCCAGCCTTCAAAGCTAAAGAAGCTCGTTTTCCATAATCACCTACTATAGCAGCGCCTTCCATCGTTAAATCATCCGATATAATGACTCCATCAAACTGAAGTTTGTCACGTAAAATAGATTTCACCCAAAAAGGGGAGAAACAAACTGGATTTTGATCAATCTCAGAATAAACAATATGGGCTGTCATCACACTTTCCAAATAATTTTTTTCAATTAATTTGATATAAGGAACGATATCAGCATTCCAAAGTGTATCAAAACTTCGTGGATCAACTGGTAAAGTTAAATGCGAATCAGCACTCACGCCACCATGACCAGGGAAATGCTTGCCAGTAACCGCCATCCCAACCTCGTGCATTCCTTCAATCAGGGCACTTGCTAGTATACAAAGAATAGCAGTATCAGCATGGAAAGCTCGTTCACCGATAACCCGGCTCTTTTGATAATCCACATCAAGTACGGGTGCATAACTATAATCCACTCCATATTGACGTAATTCTGCTGCGAGCAGCCAACCTATCTGAAAAGCAGTCTGTTTGGCTTTTTCTGAATTCGTAGCGTAAAGCCGACCTAAAGCAGCCATTGGAGGAAGCTTGGTAAAATGCTGGCGAAAACGTTGAACGGAGCCCCCTTCATGATCGACTGAAACCAACAATGGATCAGTACGAGGCAATGACTTAATTTCACTGACAAGTGCTTTTAGTTGGCTAGGATGAGTATAGTTGCGGGTAAAAAGAATAATACCGCCGATCAAAGGATTAACTAAAAAAGTCCGATCGTCCTGAGAAAGCTCAGTACCTTGAATATCTGCGATGATAGGCCCTATCATGAAGGAACTCCTCATAAATGATGCTAGCAATCATACCCATCGCATTTCAAGATGCGAAACATGAAGCGCTTGGGGTATATTACTCATCCCGCACTTGGCGACTTGTTTTAGTTGGAAAAATACTGACATTACTGGTATTTGATACATTTTCAACCGCTTTGATCAACGAATCCCTCTCTACCTCATCAATTCGCAAAATCGCGGGCATAGGGATATAGGTGCGAGTCACGCTCGTAAACTCACTCTTAAGTTTTTCTTGTTCAGGGTTAATTAACAATGATTCACGTTCATCAAATACTATTTCCTCAACAACGATAAAACCATACATATCAGATTCACTGACTTGCCGAGCATAGATTTCGTATACAGTATCTCGTTGCAAAAAAATTATTTTGAATAAAGGTTCTTTAAAAGCCATTTTTTATACTACCAAATCAGAATCTAAAAAGTATATATACCCCTCGAGATTGGATTTGTGGCTAGGCGCGTTTGACTCGAGCCACCGGAGTGTACATACAAGTACATGAGGATGGGGAGATGTCAACCGCAACAACGCCGCAGATTCAATATCGAGGGGTATATAAATCATGACTTCACACCTAACGAGGTATAAGGAGCATGATCAAATGCATAATAAGCACCATAAATATAAGTTATTAAAGACAGAAGTGCTAGCAATATCATACTCGCTTGCGTCGATATGAAGTTAGCTGGATACCATGCATTATTACCCAAAAATGTAATGATACTAATACCAACAATATAAAAGAGTAACCACGAAGCACCTTTAAAAACAGGCCAAAATGGCGTTCCTTTATTTTGCTTATACTCGTAATAGAAAAAGAATGCCAGCCCTGGGATAATTAACAATGCCATTTCATCAGCCAATGGCCAGGCTGAGTAAAAAATAAGCGCAGAAATAATAAAGAGCAAGAAAGGGGCAAAAAAATGAGCAAACGGTAAAGTAAAAGGTTCTTTATGTTGATGAAGCTCTTTATTTTTTATACGATTAGCAATCGTAATAATGGGCGCTGGTACGTATGAGAAAAGATGCAGAACAGAAATAACCGCAACTAAGGTATACCAGCCTTTAAACATAAAAAGGAATAGCGCACCAACGGCCGTACAGATAATTATTGCATGGCGTGGATTACGATATTTCGCGTTTAAAATTCCCAAAAACTCAGGCAAATGCTTTTCCGATGACAAAGAGTGCATAATACGTGAGCTGGAGGCGATAAACGCCGCCCCGCACGCACTGGGCGAGATGACTGAACCTATATAGACGGTAGTAACCATAAGTTGTAAATTTGCCAAGAGCAGCAAATCAATATACGGGGAACGGAAATTAATTGATTGCCAACCGTGAACTAAAACAGCTGGATTCACACTGCCGATAAATACGGCTTGCAACAAAAAATATATAACAAAGGAAATCAAAATACTTCCTATCACAGCAATGGGAAGTTGACGTTTTGGCGATTTTATTTCTTCTGAAAAATTTAAAGGTGATTGAAAACCATTAAATGACATCACTACGCCACAGGCCACAACACTAGTCAATATCGACTTCCAGCCAAAAGGCATAAACTCTTGAACAGTTCGGCCAAAATTTTGTGGGTGAAGCCCCGCATAAGCCAACGAACCTATAGTGAGCAGAGGGATGGCAATTTTAAGCATAGTGAAAAAGTTATTAAAGCGAATGAAAATTTGTACACTCCAATAATTTATAAACATAAAAAACAGCATAAGCACCAAGGCAAAGGCTATACCTGAGGACGATAAATTATGAGTTTCAAGATTATACAGATGTATAAATGCCGGAGATAGCTGGCTAAGATATTGGACAATACTTTGAGCTTCAATAGGAGCTACCGCTACTATACTGAGCCAGTTAATCCATGAGGTTAAAAAACCACAAAATCTGCCGTGAGTAAGGTGTGAATAGTAACCTATTCCACCTGAGGAAGGATGCGTGCTGCCAATCTCAATGTAAAACAGGCCAACAAGCAATGCAACGAAAGCACCCAATATCCATGATAACATGCTGGCAGGCCCTGCTATAACAGCAATTTTTTGTGTTCCCAATAACCACCCTGAACCAATGATGGCAGTCACACCAGTCATGGTCAACGAAAAAGTAGATATGTTTTTTCTAAACTCAGGTTGCTTTGTCATTAATTTTACGACCTTATTTGAAACATACTCAATACATATGAGTTTTCAGTTTTCTGACTTGCTCTTTCCCGTCATATGAAATGATTAAAACTGTATAACTTATACTAGGGTCTGTTGACAATTGGTTCTTTGGCTGCAAAAAGAGTGTAATCGGTAAAAATTGGTTCTTGTTTTC
>JABEVJ010000042.1 GCA_013043985.1 Legionellales bacterium
TTCACTATTTCCACTTAGGTTCCGTATCTCCAGCCGTACAACTCTCTGTTTACTCTATCACCTACGCACGCGGCTTTCGTACGGAATGACATCGAGCGCGCAAAAATATTTATATTAGAAACTCGCGATCTCAAGCGCGGAGACTATATACCCATCGCACCTCAATTTAAAAGTAATTGTCAATAGACCCTATTATAAAGTTAAATAAAATGACATAATTCCAACATTTTTTGTCGTATCCCATCTAATAGGAGAATAACATGCGTTTTTTGGAACATCTCAATCGGGAATTAAATGAATTACATTTGCTAAAACATCCTTTTTATCAATCTTGGAATGCTGGAGAGTTAAGTAAATATACGTTAAAAATTTATGCAAATGAATATTACCATCATGTCGCTGCATTTCCTCGCTACATCAGTGGGATTCATTCTTTGTGTGCTGATATTAATGCTAGACAAGTACTTCTGGGGAATCTTATTGAAGAGGAAAAAGGAGATGAAAATCATCCTGAATTATGGCTGCGATTTGCAGAAGGACTTGGGGTCTCGCGACAGGACTGTCAAAAAAAAGCGCAGCTTTCACAAACACATGCATTAGTGGATGGGTATTTTGCTTTAGTCAATACCGATTATGAAACAGGCCTGGGTGCGCTTTATGCTTACGAGCGCCAAACACCTGAAGTTGCTCACTCAAAAATTGATGGTTTAAAAAAACACTATGATATTCAAGATGAACGTTCACTGCAATTTTTTACTGTTCATCAACAAGCCGATGAGTGGCACACAGAAGAAATAGCGGGCTTAATAGCTAAATTAACGCCTGAAGGGAAAGAACGTGCTGCCAAAGGGGCTAAAGAAGGCGCGAAGTTACTGTGGTTATTTTTGGATGGCATAAATGACAAAGCATGTGCACATTGAGGTCAAAAAAGAAAGTGAAGTCAACAATTTTGACTTCACTTTTTCTCATTCACAGAGCGGTGTTCGTTCACTTCGGAAACTAACTGGACATGTCTTAATTGAAATTACCATGCTTTTTAATAGATCATTAAGTTTTGTTTTAGCTGAAGTTTGATGCAGTGCGTCTGACTCAATCACTGGTATAAGATATTCTCGCCACTGTGCGCAGTAGATGCGAGTTTTTAGCCTTGGATCATGAATTTCATGTGTAAGATGCGCAATACCCATCTCCTTTCCATCAAGGGAAACAGGAATTGGCAAAAAGGCTTTCTTTCCACCCTTTAATCCAGTTATGCCAACCCCCCACTCTTTCATACCATGGACAGCAGTTTTAAGCATGTTTGTATCATCAAAAAATGGTGAATCTGTTGGGATCATTAATGATAGGTAATTTGCATTTCGAATAAAAATAATTTTTGCATCGAAGTTAATTTCATTTTTTTTGCTTACAGAAGATTTATTTGCAAATAATACATGATTGGCACTTTCGCGAATAGAAGTCTGGTTCACCTTTTCCTTTTTTGGAACTGGTTTGCGCGGAAGAGGCACACCATCATTTTGGTAAAAAGACGTTAATTCTTGCTGAATAATAATTTTTGTTTTTGGAAAAAGCTCACCTTCATTGCTTTTGCTGTTTTGAATCAAGTTGTTATTATCAAGAATAATAGCGTCATCAATTACCGTTTCGATTCTTTTCAAATCTTTTTTTATTTTTGTAAAATTGTAATTGCCCATTAAACCCGGATTATTAAATGAATCAAATAAAAATAACTTTTCGAAAAATTTACTGATTTTACTGATGACACCGAGTTGCCAGCAAGAGCACAGGATAAACATGAAAATAGCAAACACGAAATAATTCGGTTTTTGCTCATCCGTTTTAAGCTGATTATCAATCAGGGCGAACAGAGACAAGAAAAAAGAAATAATGACGCCAACTGTACTATAACTGACTGAATTTTTCGGAACAATAATAGGTGCAGAATAATGTTGAATAAACGATTTATCAAGATTATTAATTGAGCTTTCAAGTTGTTTCAAAACTGGAGAAAGCTGAATTTTCTTTATATCCCCAGTCCGTTTAATATTAAATGCTAAAAACGCTTCATAGATATTTTTCACAGACAAATTAAAGAAATCGATATGACTTGAAACAAATATATCTGTATCTCCTGCCACCTTTTTTAAGTTTTTTAAGACAATTGGCAGTGGAATCTTCTTATTAGCACGATCATAGGTTTCTTGGAGTATGATATAGGAAGCTAATATTTTGTTATTTACGGCATATGAAAATAAAGATTTAAATTTTTCCGGTTCAAAATTATGCATTAAATAGTTGGCTTAGGAGTCTACAAGTCGTTTGATATCTTCAGCTTTATCCGTACTTTGACGCAATAATCGTTGAACCATCCGATTATAGTTTCTCTCTAAATCAGAAAACTCTGCTCTCAATTCGTTTGTCCTGTAATCAGGCAAAATTGGATCAAGATGTAAATCAACTCTCAATTTAGCAATTTCATTTGCATAAATTTTTCGATCATCAACTGAGTCTGAAAAAAAGAAAGCAAAACAATCTATAATCATAGCGTATTTTAAATTTGGATGACTATAAAATGCTTGTCTTAATTCGGCCTAGTGTCACGCTGCGGCCGATGGGACGCCACTTAACCAAAATTTAGACAATTTGATAAAATAACGACGATTTTACCACGCTTCAGGTTCCGAAAA
>JABEVJ010000043.1 GCA_013043985.1 Legionellales bacterium
AAACCAGCAATAGTTATTCATATTGTGCAGTTTTAATCGTTTCTTCTGGCGTAAAATAGCAAGTTAGAAAACCGAAAACTCATGTGTGTTGAGTATAAACGCCATCAATAATTTTGTATTTAATTAAATAGAGTTTAATCGCTCGTTGTCATTCCCGCGAAGGCGGGAAACCATCCATTAATACGTACCATGCAAGTTTGACGATGGGTTCCCGCCTTCGCGGAACTGACACAACGGCTAAAAATCACAATCTCAAACACATGGGTATAACTTCTCAATCAACTCTTGATGCATGGCGACCGAGCCTCTATGAGCTTCCACGATATGCTGTGCATTCAAGCCAGCTTGCTGTCGTTTTAGTGGGTCACGAAGCAGATCGATAACACTTTGAGCTAACCCATCGGTATCGTTGATGCGGAAAAGACCACCAGCTTCCTCAAGTAATTGAACAATCGTTGTAAAATTAAAATAATGAGGCCCGGTAATTGAGGGAACACCCAGTACTGCAGGCTCCAGCATATTATGTCCACCAATAGGAACCAAACTTCCTCCAATAAACGCAACATCACTGGCTGAGTAGAGCAACAGCAATTCCCCCATGGTATCGCCCAAATAAATCGTGGTACTCGCAGTACAGGGTTCCTGCAGGCTGCGGCGGCTAATTTGGTAGCCTAGTTTGACACACAATTTTGCTACTTTATCAAAACGCTCGGGATGACGCGGTACTAGAATCAATAACACATCTGGAACGCGTTGCTGAATTTTCTGAAATGCTTTCAATATTTCTTCTTCTTCGTTTTCGTGAGTACTTGCTGCTATCCATACAGAACGATCCAAACCGAGCGTTTCACGTAAACTTTTCCCTTCCTTTTTAAGTTCAGTTTTGATTGAAATATCAAATTTCATGCTGCCTGTGACAACGACACGTTCAGAGGGTGCACCAAGGGCAATAAACCGTTCTGCATCGGGTTGGGCTTGAGCTGCAATGATAGAAATTTGTGACAACATGGTTGCTGTCATACTTTTGATGCGGTTATAGCGTAAATAAGCTTTTTGAGATAACCGTGCATTGGCGAGTAAAACAGGAATTTTTTTTTCCGAACAATAATGCAGGCAATTTGGCCATAATTCGGTTTCCATCAAAATAAGCATACAGGGCTCAACTCTTTTTAAAAAGCGTTTGATTGCACCTGGATAATCGTATGGTACGTAAACGTGAAAAACGGTATCATGGAAAAGGGCACGAACACGCTCTGAGCCAGTAGGTGTCATCGTGGTAATGATGAGCGGTTTGTCGGGATAGGTTTTTTGTAGCGCTTTGATCATTGGTACCGCAGCAATGGTTTCACCGACAGAAACCACATGAACCCATATTCCGCCTTTCGTTTTAGGGGGGGTAAAGTAACCAAAACGCTCAAGCCAGCGTTTGCGGTAGGCGCTATTTTTTCTTGATTTATAGTACAATCTTATGACAATAAAGGGTACCATAAGCATAAAAAACAAACTGTAAAGAATTCTTCTCATTGCTGCTCCAGTTAGAGGCCGTAAATACTCAAAACTCATGTGTTTTGAGTATATCTATAATTGATTGTGCACTATACTTCAGGTATGTTGAGTATTCACGTTCACGAAGTTGGGTAGTTTACCAGAAAAGAGGGAGAGGATAAACTCATGAGTCAATATAAACATATTTTAATTGCTTCTGATTTGACACCTGAAAGTGTTGAGCTTTGTCATAAAGCTAAAGAAATGGCTGATTTACTTCAAGCCAAGCTCAGTGTGCTTCATGTTGTTACACCATCACCTTTGTTGTATGGCGGTGGAGAGTTTGTGATTCCCATGAATCTGGATATTGAAAATAGTTTGGCAGAGGAGGCTAAAACCTCATTAGTTGCGCAATCAAAATATCTTGATATTTCACGAAATGAGCAATGGGTTGTTGTTGGTAATATTCGTGAAGAAATGATTGATATGGTTAAAAAACGAGCTATTGATCTCATTGTTGTTGGAGGTCATGACAGACATGGCCTTGCTTTACTGCTTCCCAGCACCACTGACACCTTGATTCACGCAATACCTTGTGATATCTGGGTCGTTAAAATTCATCGGAAATAAATAACGATGGCGACATATGTAATCGGAGATATTCAGGGTTGTTATACCACTTTTATGGCATTATTGGAAAAAATTGCATTTAATCCAAAAAATGACACTCTGTGGCTGGCGGGCGATTTAATTAATCGAGGCAAAGGCTCTCTGGAAGTATTGCGTTTTGCCTATCAGATGAGAGAACGCGTCATCACTGTCATGGGAAATCATGATATGCACCTACTTGCTGTGTACTATGGTGCAACCGCACATAAGTCATACGATACCCTAGACGATATTTTGCAAGCCTCTGATTGCGATGAGTTATGCTACTGGCTGCGTCAACAACCTTTGCTGCATCATGATGAGCGTTTAAATTTTGTTTTAACCCATGCAGGTATTCATCCACAATGGGATATTCAAACGGCTGAGCAATGCGCGCATGAAGTTGAAGCGAGCTTACAAGGGGAAATGTATAAGGAGTTTCTGCATCATATGTATGGAAATCAGCCAGAACATTGGGATACTCATTTGCAAGGTTGGGAGCGATTGCGTTTTATTACCAATGTGTTTACCCGGATGCGTCTGGTAAGTGAAACTGGTCGGCTCGACTTAAGGAAAAAAGGCTCGCCAGAGGGCGCGCAGGAACATTATCACCCTTGGTTTAGCATTAGACCTCGGCTTGCCAGTGATGTACGTATTATTTTTGGGCACTGGGCAGCACTTGAGTGCAATACTGGTGATGAGCCCAATGTTTACGCAATCGATAGTGGGTGTGTTTGGGGAAATAAATTAACAGCATTCAGACTGGATGATTTAAAACGTTTTCGTGTCAAAAATCGTGAGCCTGGATAAGATGTTGTATATTCCCTTTCGATTTATATTTTTTTTTGTTTGCTGATTAGCTTTAGTGCTTTTGCTGGCCCGCCTTTTCTGACAGATGATTTGAATTATCCGTTGGAACATCAATTTCAAGTTTATCTTTTCTCTATGACTGCTGATTATTCAGGAAATGACAATTTAAGAGTACCTGCGACAGAACTCAAATGGGGATTGACTCCTGATATTGAGCTAAAATTTCTTCTCCCTTATATAACAAACATCGATGTAGGCAAATCAGCTGTGAGTGGATTTGGTGATATGGCTGTTGGCTTAGGCTATCGATTTCATGAGGAAACAGAGTATACCCCTGGCATTGGGTTTATCCCTCAAGTCACGATACCAACAGCTGATTCAAACAACGGAATAGGAAATGGGAAGCCCATTACCCAATTGCCTGTTTGGTTTCAAAAATCGATTGGGGATTGGATGATAGATACAGGCGGGGGGTATAATATTAACCATCAAGCACAAAAATCAAGCAATGCTTTTGGTGGTTTTTTGCTGCAAAATCAAATTACTCCCAAGTTGAGACTTGGTGGAGAAATTTATTATCAAGGAAAACAATCTAATAGCAGATTAGCCTATACCGTACTCAATCTAGGCGTTACTTATCGTATTGTACCATCACTGAGTTTAATGCTGAGTGCAGGAAACAGTATTGCAGGTCAACAAAATTTTATTTCATATTTAGGTATTCGTTGGAGTTCATCGGTATGAGTGCATCTCCTCTGAGTATAATACGATGGATGTAGAGCGCAAAATGAATAATTCCTCTTTTGAGTGGGCTGTGATTGGTGCGGGGCCGGCAGGAATAGCCGCCATTGGTAAACTGATTGAAAAGGGCGTTAACGCCGAAAATATTACCTGGATTGATCCTGAATTTAAAGTCGGCGATTTTGGTACCCGATGGCAGAAGGTTTCCAGTAATACCCGTGTTGGGCTTTTTCTAAAGTTTTTTGAAGCTTGTGAGGCTTTTCAGTATGATCCGGCAACGTCTGATTTTGCCATTCAACAGCTTGCCCCTGAGAAAACTTGTTTGTTGGATGTGGCCGCTGAGCCATTACGATGGATAACCGAAAATCTAAAAAACAAAGTGCATGCCATAAGGGGAAAAGCACAACAACTCAAGTTGAGTAACCGGCAATGGGAAATTTTATTAGCCAATAAAACGGTATATGCAAAAAATGTTATCTTAGCGACAGGTGCTGAACCCAAATCGCTCTTGTTCCCAAGTGTTGAAGAAATTCATTTAGCAACTGCTCTCGACCCAGACAAATTGGCTGCATCGTGTTCTGAGACGGACGTGATTGCGGTATTTGGCTCATCACATTCCGCTATGCTGATTTTAAGAACACTTCTGGAAAAATGTCAGGTAAAAAAAGTGATTAATTTTTATCTGTCTCCTTTACGGTATGCGGTTTATTTTGATGACTGGATTTTATTTGATGATACTGGCTTAAAAGGAATGGCGGCGGATTGGGCAAGAATAAATATCAATGGCAAATTACCCACAAAACTCGAACGCATAATAGCTCATGAGGAAAATATTCGGCTCACATTGCCGCTCTGTGATAAAGCCATTTATGCGGTTGGTTTTCAGAAAAGACTCATTCCTGTCGAAGGGATGCATTCATTGGAATATAACGATAGAAGCGGCATTATTGCACCGGGCTTATTTGGTCTTGGCATTGCTTTTCCTGAAGCTAAAATTGACCGTTATGGCACACTTGAATATCGAGTAGGCCTTTGGAAATTTATGGAGTATCTTAATCATGTTATGCCGATTTGGTTAAAATATGGTGCTTGAAATCATGCTCTGTAAGGGACAAAAATTGAAAAGAGGAAATTGATAACTCTGAATATAGACATTTCTTACCTGTTATTGACAAGGCAAAAAATGCTTGTAAAAACAGTGGGAAAATACCTGAAGACCATTTCGAGGACATCCTCGAAATGGTCATTATTGGATCAGGTGCGAAGCGAAGTACACAAAATTATCATCTTTCACGATATGCTTGCTATCTCATCATTCAAAATGCAGATACTACACTCAGTGCTTCCCGATTGGGAAAAAATAAAACATAAACTTGAACTCAGTATGGTTTAAATAAACACAGAAACGAGTAACTTTGCAATAGCAGCTGGAATCTCGGTGACAGGACACAAGAGCGGTGCTATACTCACCGCAGTAGAGATTTCAGGTTTCTGACTTGCTCTTTTCCGCCCTATGAAACTATTAAAACTGCACAATATGAATATTGCTTGTTTTAATAGTTTCATATGTCGAAAAATAGCGGCGTCATAAATCCTGGAGTCTCTACTGCGGTGAGTATATACTTTGCCCACGTTCGAAATGAACACTTTAATTACCCTTTCAAAGTCATCCATGAAAACAGAACAGTTACTAAACGAGGTTTAACAATATGCCTTTTAATCATGAAGAACAACGCATTGAATTGGCTGAAAAGCTCATCGCCCTTTCCCAAAAAGAAGTTTCACCAGAACACGCCACACTGCTAGCCCGATTTGTCCCCCTTTTCTTAGCCTCTGTTGATACCAAAGAGCTTGAAAATCGTGATATTAATGACTTATTCGGTGCTCTGCTGACCCAATGGAATCTTATCTATCCACGGGCCCCGGGTGAAACAAAACTGCAAATTTTTAATCCAGAATTTGAGCAGTGCAGATGGCAATCTTCTCACACTGTCATTGCTCTGGCGCATGATGATATGCCGTTTTTAGTGGATTCATTGCTAATGGAACTTAATCGTCGCGTGATAACCTGCCATATTATATTTCATGGTGGCGGTATTAATATTCGTCGTAACGCAAAACATCAAGCCATTGAAATCTACCCAATGGGTACCAAAGAATCAGGTTGCCAGGCTGAAGCTTTTGTTTACATGGAAATTGATAAGCAGATAGATGAAAATACCATTGAAGATTTATACCACAGTTGTCAACATATTATACGGGATGTCGAGCTATCAGTAGAGGATTGGAAGCCCATTACCGAAAAAGTGCAGACGGTAGTTGATGCTATTGAAAAAAATCCTCCACCCCTCAATAACACAGAAATCACTGAGACACTAGAGTTTCTTAAGTGGCTGTTGGATAATCATTTTATTTTTATGGGATATCGCGAGTATCAAGTTGTACAAGAAAAAGACGAAAAAGTTTTGATGCCTATTCCCAATACTGGTTTAGGTGTACTTCGGGAAACCAATGAAAAACATTCTCGTGCTTTTTCCACTATGACACCCGCAGCGCAGCAGATTGCCTTATCCGCACACTTACTCATCATTGCAAAATCCAATATCGTATCCACCGTTCATCGAGCAGCCAATACCGATATTATTGGTATTAAACTCTTTAATAAAGAAGGGGAGGTGATTGGTGAGCATCGTATAATTGGTTTATATACTTCAGTTGCTTATCATAGCCGCCCTTATAGCATCCCTGTCTTGCGTGAAAAGGTGCGCGAAGTAATGGTCAAGGCAAGTCTCCCACCACACGGCTTGTCACCGCAAGGACATGCAGGCAAAGCCTTGTTGAATATCCTTGAAACCTTGCCGCGAGATGATTTATTTCAAGCAAGCGTTGATGAGCTTTTTCAGTTGGCGATGGGTATCTTGTATATGCAGGAGCGTCGTGAACTTCGGTTGTTTATTCGTACAGATGTTTATGGCCGCTTTTTATCCTGTCTAGTTTATGTTCCTAAGGATCGTTTTAACACAGAATTAAGGGAAAAAATTCAGGATGTACTTTTTAAAGAGCTTGAAGCTAATGAAATCACTTATAATACGTTAGTCACTGATGCAGTACTAGCACGCATCCATTATATGGTCCATGTCGATCCAAAGCCTAATAAAGTTATTAACATAAAGCAAATTGAGCAAAACTTAGTAGATGTTGCGAGAACATGGCAAGAAGACTTAATGGATGCCTTGTTGAGTTTCTTTGGAGAGGAACGTCTAAAAGATTTAATGCATTACATTAAAGCATTTCCTGCGGGCTATCGAGAAAACTGTCATGTACGGGTTGCAGTTCATGATATTCAACATATTGAATCATTGAGAACAGATGATGCTATTGCAATGAGCCTATCCAAAACCATCGATGAAAAAAGCAATAATCTCAAATTTAAACTGTATCGTAAAAATCACCCGGTTTCGCTATCTGAAGCCTTACCAATGCTAGAAAACATGGGGCTATTTGTTTTGAGTGAGGAACCTTATCGCATCGCTTTACCAGAAAATCAGTGTGCATGGATAAGTGAGTTTAGTATGACCTTGCAACAAGGATCGGTGAACGAACTAGAAAAAATTCGTCCGCTGTTTCAAGATGCGTTTGCTAACTGCTGGTACGGAAATAGCGAGAATGATGGCTTTAACCGTTTAGTGTTAACTGCTAAATTAACTTGGCGTGAAATTAATATATTACGTGCTTATGCGAAGTACTTTAAGCAGATCGGCTTTACTTTCAGTCAAATGTATATTGAGGAGACACTTGCAAAGCACCCTGAAATCAGTGCAGAACTGGTGAGTTTTTTCCTGGCTCGCTTTAATCCTCATTTTGCAAGAGATACTGAAAACCGAACTGAAATAGAAAAAATTGAAGCATCAATTATCCAATCCTTGGATAATGTAACCAATCTTGATGAGGACAGAATTTTACGTCGTTATCTTGAAGTGATGAAAGCGACACTGCGTACGAATTATTTTCAACACACAGCTGATGGGCAAGTTAAGCCTTATATTTCATTTAAATTGAACCCTCAACTCATTAGCGATTTACCCCAGCCCAAACCAATGTTTGAGATTTGGGTTTACTCACCAAGAGTTGAAGGTGTCCATCTCCGCAGCATGAAAGTTGCTCGTGGCGGTTTACGCTGGTCAGACAGACGAGAAGATTTCCGTACCGAAGTATTGGGCTTGATGAAAGCACAGAAAGTCAAAAATGCAGTCATTGTTCCTTCTGGCGCAAAAGGCGGATTTGTTCCCAAATGCTTACCGATTGACGGAAAACGTGAAGAAATCATGGCCGAGGGAATCGCCTGTTATCAGACATTTATTCGCGGTTTGCTCGATTTAACGGATAATTTACTAGCAGGTGAAGTGATTCCTCCTGTTGATGTCATGCGTTATGATGAGAATGATCCCTATTTAGTCGTTGCTGCTGATAAAGGAACTGCAACTTTTTCAAATTATGCTAATGAAATTGCCGCTGAATATGGTTTTTGGCTTGATGATGCTTTCGCCTCTGGCGGAGCAACAGGTTATGATCATAAAAAAATCGGAATTACTGCTCGGGGTGCCTGGGAGTCTTGTAAGCGTCATTTTAGAGAGCTAGGTCTTAACACTCAGAGTGAAGATTTTACGGTTATTGGTATTGGTGATTTGGCAGGGGATGTATTTGGAAATGGTGTGCTGCAATCAAATCATATTAAACTGCTGGCAGCCTTTAACCATATGCACATTTTTATTGATCCAAATCCTAATGCACTTGAAAGCTTTAAAGAACGTGAGCGCATTTTTAATTTACCAAGATCAAGCTGGGAAGATTATGATCCAACGTTGATTTCAACAGGGGGCGGTATTTTTAAACGCTCATTAAAATCAATTACGCTTTCACCTGAAATAAAAACGATGTTGGGTACTGAGAGAACTCAGATTGAACCTAATGAACTGATTAAAATGCTTTTACAGGCCAAAGTTGACCTGCTTTTGAATGGCGGAATTGGTACTTTTGTGAAAGCAGCAGATGAAATTAATGAGCATGTAGGTGATAAGACGAATGACAATATTCGGATCAATGGTAAAGACTTGAATTGTCGCGTAGTAGTGGAAGGGGGTAATTTAGGTTTTACCCAGTTTGGACGGATCGAGTTTGCCAAAAAAGGCGGTCGTATTTTCACAGATTTTATTGATAATTCCGCTGGAGTTGATTGCTCTGACCATGAAGTCAATGTCAAAATTTTATTAAATAAAATTGTTCTTGAAGGAGATATGACCTTAAAGCAGCGCAATGAAATGCTGATTGCCATGACAAGTGATGTTGCCTCGCTCGTCTTGAGAGATAATTACCTGCAAACGCAAGCATTGAGTATTGCAGTTCAACAAGCCAGTAAAAATCCAGACCTTTTCTCACGTTTTATGCAAAATATGATAGATGCTGGCAAACTTGACCGTGAGCTTGAGTTTTTACCTGATGAAAAACAGCTTCAAGAGCGAAAAAGCATAGGAGAATCTTTAACTGCGCCTGAAGTTGCTGTATTGTTGGCCTATAGCAAGATACAATTGAAAGAAGATATCTTGCTCTCGGATCTGCCTGAAGATACCTATTTGTGCGATATCATCAAAACTGCATTCCCTACTGAAATAAATAAGAACTATCGTGAGCAGATGTTGAATCATAGCCTACGGCGTGAAATTCTGGCGACCCAAATGAGTAATTTTATTATCAACTATATGGGGATCACCTTTATTGATCGCATTGTTGAAGAAACGGGAGCGTCGATTGATTCTATTATTCGATCTTATATAATAGCGCAAGAGGTATTTCAAGCACATAATTTATGGGAAGCAATAGAAGAGCTTGATTACCAAATCGACACCAATGTGCAATATGAGATGATGCAAAATGTGACCCGATTATTGCGTCGTGCAGCACGCTGGTTTTTGCGTAATCACCGAAATGAACTCAATGATATCGCGGGCGTTATTGAGCTTTATCAAGAAGAAGTGCTTAAACTTTACGATAGTATGCCACCCTTGTTATCAGGGGCAGCGAAAAATTACTACAATCATTTTTATAAAATTTATCATGAGGCAGGTGTTCCAGAGGCGCTTTCGCGTCGTGTTGCAGTCACTATCACGATGTTCGCTGCACTTGATCTCATTGCAGCAAGTAATGAAAATGGTTTTGAGCCCGAGCAAACAGCGAAAGTATACTTTAAAATGGGCGCTAATCTTGAGCTTGGATGGTTACGAGCAAATATCATCAAGCAAAATGAGGAAAGTCATTGGGATGCTTTGGGTAAAGCAGCCCTACGAGATGATATTGATCTGCAGCATCGGGAATTAACGACCGTTATCTTGAAAATGGCTACCGATCGTAATGATACCAATGGTGCGATTGCCCAGTGGTCACTTCGTCATCAGCCAATGATTGAGCGATGGCAGCGTGTATTATTAAGTTTAAAGAGCGCAAATAATGTAACATTTGTGATGTACGCTGTCGCTGTTCGTGAATTGTTTGAGTTAACCCAAGCCAGTAAACAGTGTGTAATTACTTAACAACAGACCAAACCTATTTTAAATTGGAGACAATAAATATGAGTTATCAACACGTTATTATTCCTAAGCAGGGAGAACGTATCACTCTTAATAGTGATAGTTCATTAAATGTACCTGATCAACCGATTATTCCTTTTGTGGAAGGGGATGGAACTGGCGTTGACATTACACCCGTTATGCGCAAAGTTGTTGATGCAGCGGTTGAAAAAGCCTATGCAGGAAAACGACGTATAGCATGGATGGAAATCTATACTGGAGAAAAAGCGACAAAAATTTATGGCAGTGATATCTGGATGCCAGCAGAAACATTGGAAGCAATTAAAGAGTTTATCGTTGCTATCAAGGGTCCCTTAACCACTCCTGTAGGCGGTGGCATTCGTTCACTCAACGTAGCATTACGTCAAGAACTGGATCTTTATATCTGTTTGCGTCCGGTGCGTTATTTTCAAGGCACACCAAGTCCAGTAAAACACCCAGAAAGAACCGATATGGTTATTTTTCGTGAAAACTCGGAAGATATCTATGCAGGAATAGAGTGGCAAGCTGATACCGATGAGGCCAATAAAGTCATTGATTTCTTACGCAATCAAATGGGTGTGAAGAAAATTCGCTTTCCTGAACACTGCGGTATTGGTATCAAACCCGTATCAAAAGAGGGTACTTCTCGATTAGTTAAAAGTGCCATTCAATATGCCATTGATAATGACAGGCGTTCAGTGACCTTGGTACACAAAGGTAATATCATGAAATACACTGAGGGTGCTTTTAAAGATTGGGGTTACGCTGTAGCGCGCGAGCAATTTGGAGCAGAACCTCTTGATGGCGGCCCTTGGATGACCATGAAAAATCCAAAAACAGGCAAGCAAATAGTGATTAAGGATGTCATCGCCGATGCTTTCTTACAACAGATTTTGTTACGTCCTGAAGATTATGATGTAATTGCGACCCTTAACTTAAATGGTGACTACATTTCGGATGCGTTGGCTGCCCAAGTCGGTGGTATTGGCATTGCACCCGGTGCAAATCTGAGCGATGGAGCTGCTGTTTTTGAAGCTACCCATGGTACTGCACCCAAGTATGCCGGACAAAACAAAGTTAATCCAGGCTCCTTAATCCTCTCTGCTGAAATGATGTTACGTCATATGGGATGGATAGAGGCCGCTGATCTGATTATTCACGGTGTTGAAGGTGCCATTGTTGCCAAAACAGTAACTTATGATTTTGAGCGGTTGATGGATGGTGCGACCTTGCTAAGTTGTTCTGAATTTGGCGATGCTGTCATTAAGCATATGCGTTAACTCACTGCGCTCCTTTCATATTCAAATCGTCATTGCGAGAAGCGAAGCGACGTGGCAATCCAGAATGATATACTCGACACACATGGGTTGCCTTCTCGCACTGATGTCATTTATATATACCCGAACAAATCATGAGTAACACAGAAAATTCCAAAACAAAGTCTGATGTAATTTTACAGATGGCTCTCCCGAAGCTAAAAAAAATCCCCATGTTTCATGTTTGTTTAATCAATGACGATTATACGCCGATGGATTTTGTAATCGATGTTCTGCAGCGTTTTTTTTATAAAGATTACACAATGGCCGTAAATTTAATGTTACAGGTTCACACGCAGGGCAAAGCCATTTGCGGAACATATTCAAAAGAAATAGCTGAAACCAAGACACTTCTTGTCAATGATTATGCTCAAATGAATGGGCATCCGCTCATCTGCAGAATTGAGCCAGCTAGTGACAAATAAGAAATAAAATCACGAATATTTCATAACACCTGTCACAAAATGACAGGTGTTATGGGAGCAATTATTGGGTATAGTATGAATAAACAGAGAGTTGTACGGCTGGAGATACGGAACCCAAGTGGAAAGAATGAAAAAAACAAATGAACCTCTCGAAAAACCCTTTAATTGAGGTATTTACAGAGATTTGGCTCGATTTTTTCAAAATCTCCCATTTGGGTTCCGTATCTCAAGTCGTATGAAGTTCGCAACTCTTTTCACCTTCAAGCGCGACTTTCGTACGGAATGACACCGTTGTTTTTTCATTTTTAAGCGGAAAAGCAGACATTATAAAATATGAGAGGATTCCTCAGCGCCTTTTTAAGTTGATACCGATAATAACAATTATCGGCTGTAGTGGCTAACAGGTTTACCTATTGTCGCCCACAGCCATTCACAAAGTACATGGTTCGTTAACCAATAATCTCTTCATACCTCGTAAACTTTACTTGTTCTACTAAATTAGGTGCTTGGTTATCCATAAAACTTTTTACATACTCAGTAGTGCGATGAAAATTGAACGCAGCTTCATTTTTAAATCGCTCAAAAATAAATACCACATCAGAATGTTCTAAACTCTGATACATTTCATAACGTATGCACCCTTCTTCTTTTTTAGTTAAAGGAATTAGTTTCCCTAACTCTCTAATCAGCATATCAACTCGATTCAGTTTGGCAGTAAATTTCACGGTGCAAACAAATTCAGTATGCATCTTTAGACTCTCCCTAATTGATCTGGATCTTGGCTAAAACGTTTCAACGTAGTATTAACTAAATTGCCATGTAGATCAAAAGTAAATGAAATGGTTGCCCAACCTAAAGTGGTACAAGCGACACAATCTGTTGTAACACGTAATAATACGGTAAACGTTTCAGAACCATCCGCATTTTTTTTACCAATTGGCGGCTGAGTATTAACAACGATTAATTCTTTTCCACGATATTTGTTTTTTAAATCAGGGCTCAGTTTACGAGGATCAATCACAGTATCAACTAAACATCCTTTTGGCGATAAAATATAATTTTGGACTTGGCCATCAGCAGAATAAGTAACAGTAACAATATTGTAAGCATTAATCGGTGAGAAACCAAGTTGTGTAATAGATGCATTTACTGCTTTTGCAATGGATGAAACAGATTGACATGACGCATTTTGTTCAACCGTTTTTGAAACACAACTATTATCATAATATGGCCCAGTTTTGGGACATTGCTCAATACCAGCCTTACAAGCATTGTAATCACTCATATTGAAGCTTTTCGCAACTTCAGGTAAAGGGCTGCAAATAATAGGCGAGTTGGCGTAAGCTGCAGCTGAAATGGGAGTGTTCCAAGAACTGTGTCAAATAACTCACGTGTAAAACGGCAGGATTATGAAAGATGGGGCAAGGCGAAGAAATGTCAAGGCTGTTTGTGGA